>DATILO010000035.1:0-5057 GCA_035476335.1 Binatia bacterium
CGTACACGCGGTTCTGGAATGGCGTTGGCACGTTCCAGGTTCCGGAGTTCCATGCTGATAAAACTTTCGAGACCGGCAGCCGTATGCAGCGTGTCAAACGTGTTCGGCCCGACTGCGGGCTCCTGCACTTGCGGATAGACCAGATGGTGAATACGCGCCGCAGGTGCTTTCTTGCCGTACTTGGCAGTCATGCTTTCGTGGAAGAGGTCCTGCAGCGTGCGGGACATGTTGCCGAGAATCAGCGTTCCCTTCTGTGCACGATCGCCTACCAGCTCGAAAAGCGCGCGGGCATGCGTGGGAATGATTTTGCGGACATCGGCAAAGTCGAGCACGAGCATTTTTGCGTCATGTTGGGCGTTTATTTCAATAACCCGTGAACGGAGACGCACCGGGTCTGCGAGCGAGTCAATGCTCACCGTGCTCTCGGTCGTGATGCTGTACGGCTTGAGTTTCTTGTACCACGTGAAGAAGCCGCCGAAGAGCGAGTCAAAGATGCCTCTTTCCCGGTTTTCCTGGAGCGTGACAATGGAGCCAAGATACTCCCGCGTGTGCTCCTCTGCCATCAAATAAATGCTTTCATCGACCGTTACCGCGCTGCCATCCTTTCTTCGGACGTGGTCGTGGGCAGGGACTTTGCGCGTGCGCTCGCGGCCGCGCTCGGTGAACACATTGATGACATGATTGAACCGCTTCACTCGGCCGGCCAGACTCAAGGTGTCTTGCGCGTACTCGAATTCGCTGCGGAGCAGTTCGAGCCGGCGCGGCACTTCCTGGTCCTGCGCGACACTGTGCATCCGGTAGGCCAGCGATTGCAGCGCGAGCACATATGTCTCGTCGGAAAAGAAGTCGGCGTAATGCTTGCCCTCGATTTCTTTTGGCGTATGGCTGGTCAGACGCTCAATACCGGGATGGGCTTGCCGGACCACATGGTTCTCGTCGAGCACGAGGAACGGTCCGGTCGGCCCGCTCTTGCTGATGAAGCGTTCCACGAGCCGATAGTAGAGCCGATTCAGTTTGTCCATCATACTTCATCCAAAAGTGCCAGAAAGCTTTCCTGTGAAGGATGTTCCTTGTACGCCTGCGCCGCCGCGATGAGCATTTCCGGCGAGAGCGTGATGCCTTTCTTCTTGAGCAACGCTCTCCTCGTGAGCAGGAACTGGCAGAGCTGCGTGACGTTGTGCGGCTTCTTGCTCTCGTGCGTGCGCTCGAAATCGATGAGTACGAGTTTGTTGCGCTTCGTGACGATGGCGTTTTTGAGTGGGCGATGCATTTCTTCCTTCGCAATGCCGAGCTCATCGAGCGTGCGGCACTGCTTGAACAAGTCGAGGAGCATGGGCTTCAGTTTTGCTTTCGGGGCTTTTTCAATCCAGTCGCGGAAGAACATACCTTCCACGAATTCGTACATGACCATGTCCGGCGTTGCTTCGACCAGCTTGGGGCCGATGCCGTGCTTGTTCACCAACTGGAGCGTCTTGCCTTCGTTGTACATTCTTCCTTGTGCCGCGCTTGCGGGATTCTTGAGCTTGATTGCGACTTTCACGCCTTTCCGCATCGCAGTGTAGATGATGCCGCGCTCGCCTTCATCCAAATAGTGAATGTCCGCGAGCTCCTTGTTCTCGAGTTTCTGCACGAGCTCGGGCTTCTGGAGCAGGTAAACAAAGAGTTCTTCGAAGAACATTCTCGCGCTTGCCAATTGCTTGAACTCAAACCCGTTGAGCTTGGCGAGTTCCTCGACCTTGTGGCGGTGCGTCAAGTTTGAGAACAACAAAAGAATGCTGCCATCCGGAGCAAGATGCTTCGGCGCGTCCGTGAGGAAGCGCTCGATGACTTCATAGCCGTGCTTCCCACCGATGAGTGCAATGTCCTTCTGTCCCTTGTCTGCCGGCAGATACGGCGGGTTGAAAATGATGGTATCGAACTTAATGCTGCCGAGCTTGCCCTTGAACGCGGAGAACAAGTCGCTCTTGAAGCACTCCAGCTTGCGCTTGCGAATGGTTTTCCTGCAGTGCGCGACCGCAGCAGGATTCTTGTCAACGGCAAAGACTTGCTTCACGTGCGGCAGTTCCAATGCGGCTTCTGCCTGGTAGCCGGAACCCGTGCCCATGTCGAGAACGATTCCGTGCGCGTGCTTGCGCACCTGGTCAGCCATGAGAAAGCTGTCTTCACGCGGCTCGTAGATGGACTCTTTTTTCACAGAACGACAGACAGAGAAATGCTATTTAAAGGTTTGGACGACTACACCGTAGAACCATTGAAGTAGGTCCAGATAATCTCGCCGTTTCGTAACTTCTCAATCTTATGAACTTCACGCCGTGCATGAGCTTCATCCTCAAACATCAGTTCAGCACGGTCTTCCAACTTCAGGTCTTTCTTGTCATGGTAATTCGTGTAAGGTTCTCTCCAATATGCTCGAATCACGTCATATTTCTCTAGGGGAAGCATACCACGCACTTCAATGGACGGAATATTCTCCTTATTGGTCACATACAGCATCGTCTTGGATTCAGGACCTGCAAGAATTCCTGCACTTTCGCTTGCATGCAGTTCAACTCCCGTAACCATGCAATCCATGACGCGCTCGATGAGAGGAATCTGTTTTGAGGGCTTCATTGTTATCTCAGAACACCAAGACACTTCGTCTCCTTATGCCCGCACCCTTCGCACACCCAGTTGATGTACTTCGCGTTGCCGGAAATGCTCGCGAAGTTCTTAATCATCCTGCCGGAACACTTGGGGCAGTTGCCTTCCTTCTTTTCTTCCACGAACGTTTGCCTCCTTCGCCTCTATTTAAGGATTTCTTGTGTCGAGAGGTAGGCATAAATAGCGCCCTGCATTTCTCCCCCTCATGCGCAAGTACCGAAGCGAACCACCGGACACGTCCTACAACGGGCTTGAACAGAAACTGCCGGGCTGGACGCTCTTCATGCGCATCACTCCTGACGATGAACGCGACCCTCTGCGGCTTGGGCCCCTTGAAGTCGTCGCGTGGATGCAGCAGAGCAACATCGCGTGCACGGTGCTCGAGAACGGGGCATTCAAGGAAGTCTATGTTCCCCGGAGCGAGGCCGAGGACATTCGCAAGCATTACGCGCGCATCCGACACATCCGTGACCACAACAGCAAATACACTTCCACCCGCGAGCCAGAGCCGCCCTATTCGTGCAAATGGAAACCGTTCCTGAACATCGACCCCAGCGCGACCGAAACCCGGCTCGAGACCTGCATTGAAAAGCTGCACGCCTTCTTCTTAGGCAAAGGTTTGAAGGACGGGGCTGATTACGAGCGACGTCAATTGCACGGCAATGTGCAGGAGTTCTACGTCAGGGCAGAGCTTTGTGAACAGCTGCGCCAGGAATATCTTGAGGAAGAACGCGGCGGCGAATACGTGGCGCGTCAGAACTATCAGCCCACACCCACGTCGCGCAGAATCAAGGACTCGATTCCGGTGCAGACGCATGCTTCGATGAACCGCGGCAAGCGCGACAAGCACAAGAACAAGTAATTACTGCACGCTGAAGTGCAATGAGAAAATCTCGTCCTTGACCTGCTCGGTCGTGCGGTGCGCGTGTTTCTTCGACGGCGGCAGGAGTTCAATCAGCACGTGCGTGGCGTTCACTTTCTCTTTGATGGAGTCCTTCCACGGCGCGAGCATTTCTTGTAACGTCGGCTGTGCCTCGATGTGCAGGTCGATGACGTCCTTCTTTTCCAAGCCGGCTTTCTTGCGCGCGTCCTGGATTCGGCGCGTCACTTCGCGCGCGTAACCTTCCGCTTCCAACGCATCCGTCACTTCCTTGTCGAGATAGACGATGCCGTTCGCGAACGGGACTTCAATCAGGTGCGCGGGAACGGCTCTCGTGACCTGGAAGTGTTGCAGCGTGAGCTTCACGGTCGCGTCCCTGAGCTTCAAATCATGATGTCCTTTGCTCTTGACGTCGTTGTAGCTTTTTGTGAGGTTCTCGCGCTTCAACGCATCGAGAATCGCGGGAGCGTTCTGCTTGAAGTCCTTGCCGATAACGCCGGAATGAATGTGCACTTCTTCCTTGACTTCCGGAAGCGTCTCTTGCGTGTGCACTTCCTTGACGTTCGTCTGCGTCTTGATGACGTCCGCGAGGTTCTTCACGGCATCCTTGACTTCCTGGTTGGTCGTTACGACGACAACGCCCTTGATGGGCCAGCGGACGCCCAACTTAATCTTCTCGCGCGCGAACAACGCTGCCTGCATGACGTGGCCTGCAATCTTGAAGTGCTTTTCGAGCGTGGAATCAATTTCCTTCTCCGCATACGCAGGCCAGTGCACGAGATGAACGCTCTCTTCCTTCAGGTTGAATGCGAGCTTGAGGTTCTGGTACATTTGCTCGGTGATGAAGGGCGCGACGGGAGCAAACAGCACAATGGCATCCATCAACACGCGATAGAGCGTGCTCAACACCATGAGCTTTTCCTCATCCGTGCCGGTAGATCCCTTGTCACGCACGAGCTGAATATAGGTTCGCGACAATTCCAAATACAAGTCCTCGATGAGCCACGGGATTTCGTTCAAGTGATACTGGTCGAACGCCTTGCTGACGTCCTTGATGGTCGTGTTGAGCTTGCTGAGGATGTAGCGTTCGGGCACGTCGAGGTTTTCCGGCTTCGGGACCTTCGTGACGTTGAGCATTTTCGCCAAATCGATGACGTAGTTGTGGACATTCCACAACACCAGGAGATTCTTGTACTTGAGCTTGACGTCCTCGCCGTTGTAGTTCTGGTCCAGTCCCGGAAGAGACGCGCCAATCTGGTAGTACCTGAGCGTATCTGCGCCGTAAAGGTCGACGACTTCGGACGGCTCAATGTAGTTGCCGAGCGACTTGGACATCTTTCTTCCCAACGCGTCCTGGATGAAGCCGTGCATGTACACCGCCTTGAAGCTCGGCTTGCCGAACGCCAGGATGGAGGCGACCATCAAGAGATTGAACCAGCCGCGAATCTGGTCCTTGCCCTCGAGAATAAAGTCAGCAGGGTAGAGTTTCTTGAACAAGTCATCGCGTTTCGGGTAGTCGAGGCAGTTCCACGCGCCC
>DATILO010000036.1:0-9018 GCA_035476335.1 Binatia bacterium
TTCTGCGTCGTCCCGTAATATCTTAACAGGATGACGGAGAAGACCGAGATGATGAACAGCGCGCAGAT
The DNA here is from genome assembly GCA_035476335.1 of Binatia bacterium. Classification (GTDB taxonomy): domain Archaea; phylum Nanobdellota; class Nanobdellia; order Woesearchaeales; family ARS49; genus DSQK01. Next base: position 69 of record DATILO010000036.1, read on the forward strand.
GATTTGCAGCGCGATTCTCCTCGGTTGGTTGCGCGTCATCGGTGCCACACCATTTTCCTGATGGTGAACATCGAGTAAAAGACAAGCCAGGACAGCAGCAGCGTGGAAAGCAGGCTCATCAGCGGACGGTATATCCACAGATGCGAATCGGGATTCTCAATCTTGAACATCATGCCGTACAGCGAGCCAATGACCAGGATGCCGCCCAGATAATACACTCCTGCCAGGAGGTTTCCCGTCAGCGGGAGATAAATCAGGTGACGGAGCGCCACAAATGGCCCCAGGAAGACGAACGCGACTCCCAGGTAGAACCGGGCTGCGGGAATGGGGTGTTTTCTCCAGTAAAACGTTCCCGTGAAGAAGATGTTTCTTATGAACGATTTCTTCCAGCGGATGTGCTGCTTGACGAGCTTCCCGAACGTATCCGGAACTATGGTCAGGACTTTGGCGGACTTGCAGTAAATGACCTTCCACTCCTTGGCGGGATAGTTCTCCTTGACAAAATCGGAATGTGCGTATTTCTTCTTCAGCTTTTCCCCGATATACCTGCTTCCCAGCACGTACCCTGTCAATTGCCGGTCGGTGGCGAACTTGAACTCGGTCCCGAGGAACGAATCGTTTACCCACGCAGGAATGTAGTTATAGATTGCCGACCGTCGAAAGACGGCCAGCGGTCCTGAAACGCAGCAGACCGCGCCGTACACGCTTTCAAATGCCTTCTTGACCGAATATTGGGTCTCATACCAGGAATCCTGGACCCGGGTCAGCAGGTTCTCGTCCGAGTTGAGCGCGCGGGTATGCCCGCTCACGGCTCCCACCTTCGGGTCATTGACGAACACCTCGACAATCCGGCTTATCGCGTCCGGGGCGATGACGCAATCGCTGTCGGTGAAGACAAATATCTCCCCTTTTGCGCGCTTGAGCCCTTCCGCGATGGCTGTTTTCTTGCCCACATTCCTGTCAAGATGGAGTATTTTGACGTTTTTCACGCGCGCGAACGCCCTGAGCGCGGCTTTGGTGCCGTCAGTGCTTGCGTCGTTCACGATGATGATTTCCTTGTTCTGGTAATCAGACTCTATCAACGAAGTGATGCACCGGTGGATGAGCTTTTCCTCATTCCTCACGGCCATCACGCACGAGATGAAGGGCTGTGGCATTCCCACATTCAATCCTTTTGCCCGCAGCTCCACGCTCGGGTCCTTGTACCGGAGACTGATGCCGAAGGTGCAGAAAACCACCCCGATGACTGCCACCCCGTACACCAGGAGAAACGTGTTCGGCGAATTCGAAAACAACGCCTTTCCGACTATCAATAGGACGAGCGAGACAAGAATGACGACCGCAGCAAGATGCCTGAAGAATTTCATCTACCTGCTCCTGCGTGCGTTCATTGGTCTCCACTCGTCGTGATGCTTACGTTCGCATGATTCGTCGTCCTGCCGGCCGGTTCTTGACCCTGCCTTTGCCGCCCGTGCGCTTCGCGGCGCGGCCCTTGGCGGCAGTCATTCTGCCGCCCCTGCTTGCTTTTGCCATTGTGTTCCTCCACTCACGCCTTTTTGACGGTGTGAGCGACTACTGAAATGATGAATAACACCACAAAGATGATGACCAGCCATTTTGCGATGGTGAATGAGACCCCTGAGATAAGCCCGAACCCGAAGATTCCGGCGACTATCGCCAAGATCAAAAACATCACTGCCCAAAACAGCCAGCCCGATAATCCTTTCTTGTTCATGGTCGTTCCTCCCTACATCGGCTGCGTGAACTTTTTATGGTCGCGCGCCTCGGCAATCCAATGCTTGACCGTGAGAAGCCCGGGGAAGTTTCCCTGGATTCTCACTTTCAGCGAGGCCTGCTTTTCGCGCACCAGCTTCAGGAGCCGGTTCGGCGCATAGCCCCTCAATTGGCGTACGCTGTGGACGCCTGAACGCTCGAGCAGCTCCGCGTACTGCGGGCCGATGTCCTTGATGCTCGCCAGTTCAGCCATGTGCTGCCAGCTCTTGACCGAGCTCAACGGGAACCCGGTTCTGTGCGCCACCTTGACGGCATCTGCCTGCCATAACTGCTTCGTGTTCCGGATTCCTATCGCCTGCAATCCCTTTTTGTGCTCAGGACCGATTCCTTCAAGGTCTCCGACGGGGTGCACGTCGCCGAACGGATGCTCGTCGAGCATTTGTTCCTGGTTTGCCCGCCGCTTCACGAATGCGACGATTAATGCGCCCAGCAGGAGCAAGCCAAACCCGATGATCACGATGTTCATCCAGGGGAACTTTGTCGTGCTTACGGGTGCCAGGGGAGTGCTAGGTTCAGGTACCGTGGTGGATTCAGTCGGACTCTGGTCTGCTTGGAATGTCGTGGCGCCCGCGTTGAACGCGCTTCCGCCTGTCGTGAAACTCCACACATAATTCCGCGCGAGCGTGTTGCCCGCAAGGTCCTTTACTCCTGTCGTTATCGTGACGGTGAAGACATTGCCATATTGCTGGCCGGGAGAGAATTCAAGGTTCGGTGTTAGTATCGCCTTGTGATCTGAATATTCAACGGTGCTCGGTATCGCGATTGAGCGGAAGTCTCCGGATTCCGGAGTCGTCCTGCGCATCACGGTAATCGTGTCTGCGTTGATGGTCGCAGGATCCATCTCTTCGCTGAAGACCACGCTGATTTGCTGGTCTGCCGGGACCGATACTGCATTGTTCACGGGAGTTATTGAGATAATCATCGGACGCATCGTGTCCGTCTCTCCTGCGGCCAATGTCGCGCACATCAGGAACGCAGCTGCTATAAGAAACGTAAAGCTGTACGTATTGAACTTTTTCTTTGACTTATGTTGTTTGTTTACCATTTGGTTCCACCCTGCCACACCTCTTTATTAGGAAGCTCTTGAAACATAACAACTCACGCCATATGCCCCCTATGCCGCATAGGGCGAGATTTCTACTTGCGCCCGTTGCCGTGAATCTGGAAGATGCGCGAAAAGTCCGCGGCGACTGCCCGGGCTTGACGCGGGATTTTGCCCACTCCCTTGAATATGATGCCCGCGTCCTGGCATTCCTTCTGTGAGATGCAGTTTCTGCCGTCGATGACGACTTTGATGTTGTGCTCGCGGAGATAGCTGCCCGACAGCTGTTCCTTGAATTCCTTGTGCGCTGTGACAACAACGACGGCGTGGGCGTTCGTGAGCGCCTCATTCATGGTCGGGGCGACAAAATCGTGATATTCCTGCGGAATGCGCACCCGGGAAACGTGCGGGTCGTATGCCCGGACGTATGCGCCCTTGCTGCGCAGCTGGTCGATGAGCGGGAACGTGGGCGTATCGCGGATATCGTCGACATTCTCCTTGTAGGAGATGCCGAGGACGGTGACGATGGAGTTCTTCATCGGGCGCTCGATGTCGTTGAGCCCGTCCGCGACGAGGCTCGCGGTGTATGCGGGCATGCTATCGTTGACTTTGCGCGACGCGCGGTAGAGTTCCATCGGGAACCCCTCTTCATCGCCCTGATGGATGAGATACCACGGGTCGACGGGAATGCAGTGCCCGCCAACGCCCGCTCCGGGCCGGGGATACTTTCGGAAGAAGCTGAAATTCTTGGTTTCCATCGCGGCGAGGACTTCGTAGAGGTCGATGCCGCGCTTGTTGCACAGCGGCGCCACTTGGTTGACGCCCGCGATGACGAGGTCAGCCATGGTGTTTTCGAGCATCTTGACGAGCTCGGCGGCTTCGATGCTGCGCATCGGAGTCACCTTGACAGGATACGTGACACCGTCGACTTCATGCGTTCCGACATCGATGAGTGATGAATAGAGATCTATCGCGCGCTCGAGACCGATTTTTCCGGTGGCGCCGACGACGCGCGAGATTTTCTCGACCGGCCATTTCAGGTCGCCCGGGTTGATTCGCTCGGGGCAGTGTGCCAGGTAGAAATCACGCCCGGGAACCAATCCGGACTCACGCTCGAGAATCTTTCCCATGATTCTCTCGGTGACGCTCGGGTTCACGGTCGATTCCAGCACGACCAGCTGGTCCTTTCTCAAGTACTTCGCGATGCTACGCGCAGCGCCTTCCACCGGCGACAAATCAGGAGTCGTGTTCTTGAGCACGGGCGTGGGAACGCAGACGATGATATCGGTCGCGGCGCTGATGAACTTGTAATCGGTCGTGAAATGGATGGTCGTGTTTTTGAGCTGCTTCTCGAGTCTTGCATCCTCGAACGGCATCTGGCGGAATTGGAGCTGGGCGATCCTGCTCTGGTCATAATCAAGCCCGATAACGGTATGCCCCTTGCTGGCCGCGAGAAGCGTGAGCGGCAAGCCGACATAGCCTTGCCCGATAATTGCGATGGTATGTGAGTCCATTGTCGGAACTAACACCGCTGAGCATAACAACTCTGGGCATATCCCCCCTATTCAGTATATACTCTAATTCAGCACACGGTTGTGAATTAACGTCGGAGAGCGAAAACCTCGTGAAACAAATACGCTCCATTATATACTTAGACGCATTAGTATATGTTATGGACGAACGAAAGCTCATCCGGTTCGGAAAGTCCGCGTTCTGCATAACCGTCCCGCACACCTGGCTGAAGAAAAACCATCTCAAGAAAGGCGACACGTTGTCGGTCCAGGAGACGCTGCGGAATTCGCTGGAAATCATGCCGCAGAAGAAGGCCACAGACGAATTGCAGGAGCTCGACATCGACATTTCGGGAAAGTCGACCGATGAAATCATCCAATTGCTGCTCTCCACCTACCTCAACGGGTATACCCTCATAACCCTGCGGGGGCCGAACGCGGGAAAAGTGGCATTCGTGCGGAAGCACGTGCACGAATTCATCGCCGCAGAAATCATGGAAGTGACGTCCAACAAGATAGTCATCCACGTATTCTGGGACATCAAGACCATCAACCTACATTCCATCATCAACCGCATCGGGCACATCACCAAGAGCATTTTCCTGGAAACAACCGAGCTGATTGACTCAGGAACGAACGCAAGCGACATCATCGAAAAGGGATTCGAGGTCCAGCGGCAGGTGCTGCTCGCGCGGCGCGCCATCAAGTATGCGCTGAACAACTCCGCGACCGCCCACAAATTCAACCTTTCCTCGCTGGAACTGCTGTACATCTCGTACATCATCTACTTTCTCGGGATGACTGCAGATTACGTGCTCAAAGTCTCCAAAATCATCGACACCGCGAAGCTCGACAAGTTCAAGGACCTCCTGAAGGACCAAAACGCCAAGAAGGAGCTGAGGCTGTTGCTCGAACGCGCCGCCGATTATTACGGGAAAGTCTTTGACACCTACCACCAGCACAACAAGCTCGTCAAGTTCGTCTTCAGCGAATACAGCGACTTCGAGGAAGCCATCGACAGCTTCAGGAAAAAGAACCTGCAGCTGTGGGCGCCGCTGCTTGCGGAATACCTCAAGATGCTCATCTTCAAGATCAAAGAGACCGAGTTCACCATGATCAGCATGGAAAACGCGCCGAAATAGGGCGCTCTTTGCAGCATATACCCAAGCTTAAAGAAGGGCGCGCCGCCCTGTTCGAGAGTGACCGCTGAAGCGCCCCACGTCAACGTGGCCAACTATGCCGTGTTTCCCTATGCGCAGCATGACGATGCGCGAGGCAGGATGAGCCACGCGGAAACCCGTTTTGGGAAGCCATTCCACGTGCGGAAATTGGGCGAGGGCTACATTCTTGCGAACGACGAAATGATTCTGGACGCGCGGGGCTTTGTCACCAGCTGCGCACACGGCGTGCTGGAAGTCAGCGTGGAACGATTCTATATCATACTCAAAGAAAGCAAGGAACACGAGCTCCCGCGGGCTTCCAACCCGAGTGCAACTCTGCAGGTCTGAGTACACTTCCTTCAATAAAGAATTCTCGACGAGAAATCGAAGGCTCACACTATAACGTCGTAAGCCCTCGACGAGATTTGCACTCGTGACCTCGTCCTTACCAAGGACGCGCTATAGCTACTAAGCTACGAGGGCGCAGGGATGAGTTCCTTCACGTTGCTTTTAAAGGTTGCCGTTGCAGTCGTTCGTTACCGTTCTCAAGCAGCTTTGTCGTATCGTTGCTTTCGTCGTTGCACCGTGAGTGTTGGTGAGTGCCGTTCCCAGGAAGGTTTGACGTATCGTTGCTAACGACTAAGTAAACGACGACTCAAATCTGCCGGGGAAGAAATGTAAGGGAGCCAACGACGCAGAGCATTTCCTCACGTCGTCATTGGTGTGCGTAAAAATGTGAGAAAAAGAGTTAAAAAAATTATTCTGCCGCGATCTTTTCTTCGGCCTTGATTTCCGCCGTCTGCTTGCTTCGATAAATCGATGCAAAGCCCGGAGTTGCGACGATGTAGTCCTCGCCAAAGCCGGCGATTTCGCCTTCGATGGCGTCCGTCGTCTTCTTCAGCTTGTTGATTGCCCGTTTCAATTCAACAATGTCCTTGTCCTTCAAGGGACGGATGTTGACCAGTGCAATCGTAAATCCTTCTCTCAGTGAATCGAGAATCGGCTTGATGTCCTCGAAGTCTTCCAGCAAAAACGGCCGCACAACGACCTTGCTCTTTCCTTCCTCGCGCGTGTTGTCGATTTCAACGTAGCTCTGTTCGGGAGCAGCATCCATGTCGTCGTACGACGGTCCTGCGAGCTTGTCCTTCAGTTGCGAAAAGAATCCCTTGGCCATTGCGTCCTCCGTAAGTCACCTTTTGTTTCGCGGATGGTGTTCCTAGCGTCGTTTTGTATTTAAGCTTTGTGCTTCTGCTGTTATTGGGCAATGGGAACAGATGAGCTTGCCGTTTCGTTGCAGCCGCGTCTGAGTGTTGGTGAGTGCCGTTCCCAGGCAGTTTTGACGTATCGTTGCTAACGACTGAGTAAACGACGCCTCAAAGCTGCCGGGGAACGGAGCCGCAGGGGAACTCAACGACACGCACGCAGGAACTCAACCACCATTCACGCAACCTTTAAATACCCCTGCTAAACAGCTTCATGCATGTCCAAACGACTTGGCGGCGCACGCAGACGAACGCGCAGAACGTTCGCGAAGGAAACCCGCGACCGCGGCAAGGTCAGAATCTCCAAGTATCTGGAAGAGTTCAAGACCGGGGACAAGGTCTGCCTGCAGTACGAGCCGAGCGTCCAGGAAGGACGCTACTTCCACCGCTACCACGCAAACATCGGCCACATCAAGGCCAAGCGCGGCGACTGCTACGAAGTCGAAATCCGCGTCACTAAGAACAAGCGCATCCTGCTCATCCATCCGGTCCACCTCAAGAGGATTCCCGTATGAAACAGAAACTCACCGAAACGCCCATCAGTCTCTCCCAAGTAAAGGAAGCGCTCACGGCCGTGAAGGACAAGGAAGGCGAACTCAACTACCGAGCAGGCAAGACGTTCGAATACTTGGAACAGTTCGGCAAGCTCTCCAGCAAAAAGGCCAAGGAACTCGCGGACGAGCTCACGAAGCTCGCCATCCCGAGAATCAAGGACCAGCACATCATGAAACTCATCGACGTTCTTCCTACGACCGCAAAAGACGTCAAGACCGTTCTTCAAGGGTACGCCGTGACGGTGACGAACGACAATCTGCAAAAGATTGCCGACGCCATCGCGGCAGCCGTCAAATAAAGGACGGCGCTGCGGAAAATATAAGAAGCAGCGCACCTCATCGACTCCAAAAGGGGAAAACACATGGAACCTCAACCTACTCAGCACGGGGACATTGACCGTCGACAACCCGGCAGAGCCATCCCCAAGGAAGAGCACGCCATCGTTCTCGACTTTTTGCCGAACGGCTACCCGAACGACCCGCGGCCGGCCTACCGCAAGACGCCCGTTGTCCAGGCAGTCGGCAAGAACCACTTCCTCTTATTGGAACTCGTTCCGAAGAAAGAAATCTTCCTGCAGCCGTACGAGGAAGTCTACATCGGCGAAGGCAAGCGAGACAAGATTCACCACATTCTCGGCAGACTGACGCTTGACCGGCTCACGGCCACGGCGAAAGCCGAGCTCGAGTTCGTGCTCGGAGACTTGGTGAAGAAGAACGAAGGACGCTTCGTGAACTTCTTCAACAGCGCGCAGCCGCTCACGATGAGAATGCACTCGCTTGAATTGATTCCGGGCTTTGGGAAGAAGCACATGTGGGAAGTGCTTGAGAGAAGGCAGGAGAAGCCGTTCGCGAACTTCACCGACATGCGAGAGCGAGTGAAGCTCTTGCCTGACCCCGAAAAGGCGATTGTTCGGCGCATCCTGGCTGAACTGGGCGGATTGGAGAAGCATCGCATCTTCGTAGATACTTGATTATTTCTATATTGAAATTAATCGTGCCTAACCCAAAACTATTTAAATAGCCATTCGTGCACTCACGAATAGCCTGCTACTAAGGCTATCCAATACAACCTTTGGGGTGAATTGACATGGAAGGCAGATGCATGAAGTGTAAGATGACTCGCGAAATGAAGAACGCGAAGGAAGTCACGATGAAGAACGGCATGCGCGCAATGAAGGGCGTGTGCGTCCACTGCGGCACGTCAATGTTCCGCATCATGGGCAAGGCCAAGTAAGTTCTTCTGTTTTCTCTTTTTGATATTCTTCCGGTGCGAACCGGAAACCTTCCGGATTTTACGAAGCAATCTATGTGAAGAGCAATTAATGCTATTCGTGCGTGTATGCAGTCTTTCGCACGGAACGCTTCGACAAGGAATTGCTCAAGCAGCTGTCCCGCGAAGAGCAGCGCAAAGTCGAACGGCTTGAACAACAGCAACTCACGGTCAACCCCTATGCCGGCGACCCCTTAGGCAATCGCTTCTTTCGCGAGAAGAAACTCGGCGTCAAACGCGCCTATTATCTCGTCTATGAAGACCTCCGCGCAGTGCTGCTCGTTGCAATAAGCGACAAGAAGACCCAGCAGGAAACCATTGACGAAATCCGCACGCACCTTGCAGACTACTATGCAG
>DATILO010000037.1:0-9429 GCA_035476335.1 Binatia bacterium
AAGAGCTTGGTGTTCGGCGTGCTCTCGCCCAAGATGATCAAGAAGATGGCCTCCGCAAAGGTCGTCACTCCTGAACTGTATGACAAGGAAGGTTACCCGGTCGACGGCGGCCTCATGGACATTCGTTTGGGCGTCATCGACCCCGGTCTCCGTTGTAAGACGTGCGGCTGCAAATTGAAGGAGTGCATCGGTCACTTTGGCTATATTGAACTCGCACGCCCGGTCGTCCACATCAAGTTCGTTCCTGTTATCCTTTCGCTCCTGAGAAGCACGTGCCACGAGTGCGGCAAGGTCCTGATTCCGAAGGAAAAGATGGAGAAGGCCAAGAACGTGCTCGCCAAGATTGAGCGCGAAGGCGGTCTCAGAGCCCGAAGAAAGGCCATCAAGACGATTGTCGACTCGCTCAAGGCAGGCGCGAAGTGCGCGCACTGCAACGCAAAGCAGACCAAAATCAACCTCGAAAAGCCGACCACGTTCATGGAAGGCGACAAGCGCATCTCGCCGATTGAAGTCCGCGCTCGCCTGGAAAAGATTCCTGACGAGGACGCAGGCATGTTCGGCCTGAACTCGAAGACGGTGCGCCCTGAATGGATGATTCTCACCGTTCTCCCCGTTCCCCCGGTCACGATGCGACCTTCCATCACGCTCGAAACCGGCGAACGCTCGGAAGACGACCTCACCCACAAGATGGGCGACATTGTCCGTATCAACCAGCGCCTGTTCGAAAACATCAACGCGGGCGCTCCCGAAATCATCATTGAAGACTTGTGGGACTTGCTGCAGTACCACGTGACGACGTTCTTCGACAACGACGTCGCGCAGCTGCCTCCTGCACGCCACCGTTCAGGTCAGCCGCTCAAGACGCTCACGGAAAGAATCAAGAGCAAGGAAGGAAGAATCCGTCACAACCTCGCCGGTAAGCGAACCAACTTCTGCGCCCGTACGGTCATTTCTCCTGACGCAAGAATCAAGGTCAACGAAGTGGGAGTTCCGAAGGTCATCGCGATGAAGGTCACCGTGCCTGAAGTCGTGCAGCCGTGGAACATGGCCTACCTCAAGAAGTTCATCGAGCGCGGTCCCACCGCGTATCCGGGCGCGAACTACGTCATCCGCCCCGACGGCAAGAAGAAGAAAATCACCGAAGAAACCAAGGAAGCCGCGCTGGAAGAACTCCAGCCGGGCTACGTCGTCGAACGCCACTTGATGGACGGCGACATCACGATTTTCAACCGACAGCCCTGTCTGCACCGCATGAGCACGATGTGCCACCGCGTGAAGGTCTTGCCTGGTCGAACGCTCAGATTGAACCCGACCGTGTGTGCGCCGTACAACGCAGACTTCGACGGCGACGAAATGAACCTGCACATCCCGCAGACCGAGGAAGGCCGCGCCGAAGCGGAAATCCTCATGGACGTCCAGACGCAATTGATTTCCCCGCGTTACGGCTTGCCCGTCATCGGCTGCCTCCAGGACGCGCTCTCGGGCTCGTTCGCGTTGACGCGCAACGGCGAAATGTCGCGCGAGGAAGCGATCGAACTCCTCATCATCGTCGGCATCACCGACCTCGCAAAGCTTCCGAACAAGAAGACCGTGAACGGCAAGGACATCTTCTCGGTGCTCCTGCCGGACGACTTCTCGTTCAACGGCACGTCGCGCAGCAGCCAGCCCGTCGTCATCAAGGACGGCAAGCTCGTCGAGGGCGTCATCGACGAAAACTCGCTCGGCGAGGGTTCCGGCCACCTCTTGCGCGCCTTGCACCGCCAATACGGCCCCGAAAAGGCCATCGACGTCCTGTTCAAGATTTTCACGCTCGGCAACGAATTCCTCCAGAAGACGGGATTCAGCGCGCACATTTCCGACTACGACCTCACTCCGCAGGTGCAGGACCAAATCGAGGCGACCATCAACGAGGCCGAGAACGAAATCACGACCGTCATTCAGCAATACCACGACGGCAAGCTCGAGGCCTTCCCCGGACGCAGCGTCGCGGAAACCTCGGAGTTCAAGATTCTCGAACTGCTCAACAAGGCGCGTAACAAGGCCGGTCAGATTGTCCGCGAGCACTCGCGCAAGGACACGGACACCAAGATCATGATTGACTCGGGCGCGCGAGGAAACATTTTGCAACTCTCGCAAATCTCCGCCATCGTCGGCCAACAGGCATTGCGAGGCAAGCGCATCGAGAAGGGCTACCGCGGCCGCACCTTGAGCTGCTTCAAGCGCGGAGATATCTCTCCGTCGGCGCGCGGCTTCATCAGGAACAACTTCAAGAAGGGTTTGACCGCTCAGGAGTTCTTCTTCTCGAGCATCACGGGTCGAGACTCACTCATGGACACCGCCTTGCGTACGCCGAAGTCCGGCTATCTCTATCGCCGATTGGCAAACGCGCTGCAGGACTTGCGCGTCGAGTACGACGGCACGGTCAGAGACGCAACGGGCAAGATTATCCAGTTCAAGTACGGCGAGGACAACCTCGACGTCTCACGAAGCGAGGCGGGCAAAATCAACATCCAACGCATCATCGACCGGGTGGACTAAATGCACGCTGACCTGAAGGAATACGAGGGCAAGGTTCCGGACAAGCTCCTGATGGACCTCGAGGAAAAGTGCCCGGCAGGCAAGCTCAAGAAGGCGGCGAAGCTGCTCCTGGAAGAGTACGAGCACGTGAAGATTGACGCCGGCGAAAGCGTCGGCATCGTCGCCGCAGAATCCATCGGAGAACCTTCCACGCAAATGACCTTGAACACGTTCCACTTCGCCGGAGCTGCGGAAATGAACGTCACGGTCGGTCTCCCGAGAGTGGTCGAACTGCTCGACGGCAGAAAGGAAATCAAGACGCCGATGATGGAAGTCTACCTGAAAGCCCCGTACAACAAGGGCAAGGACTTGCGTGAATTGGCGCTTGCGCTGAAGGAAACCACGTTCAACGAGCTCGTGAAGGAATTCAATCTCAACGTCGTCGATTTGAAAATCGAGGTCAAGCTCAACACGGAACGCATGAAGGAAATCAGCGTCACGACCTCGACCATCGTCAAGGCGTTGGAGAAGTCCGCGAAGGGCGTCACCATCAAGGGCGACGGGGAAGACATCACCATCAAGCTCAAGGGCGGCGAGGACAAGGGACTCAACGAGCTCTACAAGGCCAAGGAAGCCGTCAAGAAGATTTATGTCTCGGGCATCAAGGGCATCGCGCAGGTGCTGCCCGTCCGGAGAAAGGAAGAGTTCATCATCATCACCGCGGGAAGCAACCTCAAGAAGGTCCTCGAACTGGACTTTGTTGACACGACCCGCACGACGACGAATGACTGCCAGGAAATCCGCGACGTGTTGGGCATCGAAGCCGGCAGACAGGCGATTTTGAACGAAGTCACGCGCGTCTTCGAGGACCAGGGCATCGAAATCGACATCCGCCACATCATGCTCGTGGTCGACACGATGACCGTCTCGGGCGACGTCAAGGGAGTGACGAGATACGGCGTCATCAGCGAGAAGAGCTCCGTGCTTGCACGAGCGTCGTTCGAAACGCCCATTTTGCACATCATTGAAGCGGCTCTCGTGGGCGAGACTGACGAATTGAACTCGGTCGTCGAGAACGTCATGCTCAACCAGCCCGTGCCGATTGGTACCGGACTTCCGGGACTTATCGCCAAGAGCGGCAAGAAAGCAAAGAGTGAATGAACATGGCAAAAACCACGAACGTTGTTACGGACATCAAGAAGCTGCTCGACGCCGGCAAGCTTGTCGTCGGTGGCGAGCGGACCATCAAGCTCCTGAAGACCGGCAAGGCAAAGCACGTGTATCTCTCGAAGAACTGCCACGCGGACGTCTGCGAGGACGTCAAGCGCTATGCAGGATTGAGCGGCATTGAGGTGACGTCGCTGGAAGTTGCCAGCGAAGAACTGGGAGCGTTGTGCCGGAAGCCGTTCGGCATCAGCGTGCTCAGCGTCGCCCGGGAGTAGAGTTTTCTTGGCAATCAAGTTCGGGATGGACGAAATCAAGTTCATGTCTCTCCTGGAGCAGTTCTCCGGCGTTTCCCCGAAAGACATCATCAACGAGGAAGAGAAGATTACGTTCGTGATTCCTGCCGGCTCGATTGCGCGGTGCATCGGCAAGGGTGGCGTCGTCGTCAAGAAGCTTGAGAATTTGCTCAAGAAAAAAGTCAAGTACGTCGAGTTCTCAGACCAATTGATTCAGTTCATCAAGAACGCGGTTGCGCCTTTGGAATTGGCAAACGTCGAGGAGGAGGGTGGAGTCGTGGTGATGACCGCAGCCGACCACCAGACGCGCGGGATGCTCATCGGCAGGAGCGCGATGAACTTGCGAGCAACGGAAGCGCTCGTGAAGAGATACTTTCCGATTACGGAATTGAAGGTTGCGTAGAGCTTTACAATGAATACTTCTCTTTTCAGAATAGGGGCATCACTCATCGCAGGGAAAGGTGTGTTCGCGCTCAAGGACATCCCTGTAGGAGCGACCATTTGTTTTCTTAGCGGGAAAGAAGTTTCCCTGCAAGTGGTTGGCGAGCTGGAAGTAGAAGGCAGCGTAAAAGCAGGAGATACCTTGCAAATCGGTGATGAGACCTACATCCAGTTGGACGAGATCTATCGCTGCATCAACCACTCATGCGACCCGAACGCAGGGATACGGGGCAAGAACGAGCTTTTCGCACTCAAGCCCATCAGCAAAGGCCAGGAAATCACGTACGATTACTCCACAACGATGTGGGAGGACAAGGAACAGATTCGGACATTATACAATGAGGAACTCTGGGAAATACCCTGCGGTTGCGGCGCAAAGAACTGCCGGAAAACGATTGGGGAATTCTACGAATTGCCGAAGAAAATCCAGGAAAAGTACGTCTTGTTGAAAGCCGTTCCTGACTACATCGCGAAGAAGATGATGGTCGCTGCGTAGAATCGCGGCACCCGCGAACATTTAAATATTTCAAAGAACATACCGATGAAAAATGAACAAAGAAACAGAAATGAATCAGCTTGAACACAAGCTCCTCAATGAAGCGGCCAGATGGCGCAAAGCCGATATGGCTGCGGCTGCAGTTTTTGTAACAGGCGTTCTGACCGGCTTTACGCTGCTTGGATATGGACTTGCAACAAAATCAAAAGACGTTCTTCAGGCAGGGACCTATGTTCTGATTGGTTCTGGCGGGCTTTTCGGAGGGTACCGGTTACTCAGCGGCAATACCAAAAACCCGCACCGCATGTCCGACCAGGATTAGCGTGAAAGCTGCGCAGCAGGATACAGTCGTGCCATGCTTTCGTAGAGCCAGGGCGCGTATTTCTTGCGGTCCCGCATCATGTCTCGCAGCAGCGTCTTGGGTGAAATCCAAATCCAGTCGTTGACTTCTGCAGCGTTGACGCGCGGAATGCTGTTCGCCGTGCCGCGGAAGACGTGCAGGTATTCGTTCTCGCGCAGGCCGTTGGAAAACGGCAAGGTCTCGTACGTGAACTCGATTTGTTTCTCGAGAACGCAATCGAATCCCATCTCTTCCTGCAATCGGCGATGAGCGGCCGCGAGCACGTCCTCTCCGGGACGCGGATGGCCGCACGCCGTGTTCGCCCAGAAGCCGCCGCAGTGGTATTTGGTGAGCGCGCGCTGCTGAATCATCAGATGCCCTTCAGGATGGTAGACAAACACCGAGAACGCGCGGTGGCGCTCGCCTCGTTCGTGGGCAGCAATCTTCTCCAGAATGCCTCGTTCCCGGTCGTTTTCATCAACGAGGATGACCTGTTCCATGGCCGCGGGAATTTCGCCGATGTATTAATAGCTTACCCGACGATAGCGTAACCTTTAAATACCCCCTCTCAAGGTTTCCATAGTAATGGCTAACAAAGCAAACGGACTCAACGTGGCGAAATCGCTGCAGCACCGGCGCCACTTTGGCCGTTGGCATTCCAAGAAGTTCATCAAGCGCACGCTCAATCTGAAAGTCAAGGCAGACCCGCTGGAAGGCGCGTCGATGGCCAAGGGCATCGTTCTCGAAAAGGTGCAGTTGGAAGCAAAGCAGCCGAACTCCGCAATGAGAAAGTGCTGCCGAGTCCAGCTCATCAAGAACGGGCGTCAGGTAACGGCATTCATGCCGGGCGACGGCGCGCAGAAGCTCATTGACGAGCACGACGAAGTCCTCATCGAATGCATCGGCGGCAAGAAGGGCCGCGCCAAGGGTGACATTCCTGGCGTGCGATGGCAAGTCATCAAGGTCAACGACCAATCCCTCGACGCACTGCTCGACGGCAAGATTGAGAAGGCACGCAAGTAACATGGTAACCGAAACCAAAGTTGTGAGCAATCCGAACATTCTCGCGTTCAACAAGTGGAACACCGATGGCATCACCGTCGAGGACTTGGGCTTGCAGCGCTACATCATCACGCAGCCGAGAATCGTTCCCAAGACCGGAGCACGCTATGCGGGCCACAACTTCCACAAATCAAAGGTTTTCATTGTCGAACGCTTGATTAACAAGGTCATGAACCCCGGCACGAAGTCGGGCAAGCACTGGCGCAGTTCCGGTCACATGACCGGCATGGCCGCGCAGGCGCATGACATCGTCAAGCGCGCGTTCATCATCATCGAGCAGAAGATGAAGGAAAACCCGGTCAAGGTCTTTGTCAAGGCGTTGGAGAACGCCGCACCGCGCGAAGAGATTGTCACGATTGAATACGGCGGCGCCCGTTATCCGAAGGCCGTCGAATGTGCGCCTCAACGACGCATCGACATTGCATTGAGATACTTCACGCAGGGCGCGTACGGCAAGAGCTTCAACAGCAAGACCGCGATTGAGAGTTCTTTGGCGGATGAAATCATCTCTGCCTACCGCTTGGACGCCAAGAGCATGGCCATCCAGAAGAAGCTGGAATTGGAACGACAGGCGGACGCGAGCCGTTAATCAGGTCCTTGCATTTCTTCCCCGGCAGTTTTCTTTCATGTCGCTGTACCCTGGTGATGTTTGTCGTTCGTGCGTTATCGACTTCTGAGAAAACGACGCTACAAAACTGCCTAGGGAGCAACGACGTGAAGCGGCATTTGCACTCATCCATTACCTGATTCTCACGTCCACACCGCTTTTATACGAAAAACGCCATTGCTGAGGCATGACCTTTCTCACCGACGTGCAAAAACGATTGGAAGCACTACTGCAGCCGAACAGCGAGTATGAAGAATTTCTTACGGCCATCAAGAATGCGAATAGCCCTTGGGAGATCGTTGGAATCCTGGGCTCAACATTTGCAATTCGCGAAACAGCAATCAAAGGCACGCTGAACAAGAGCTGCGATTTCGAAGGCAAGATGTACGTCGGGGAAGGCACCGTCATCAAGAAATCAACGCTGGAAGGTCCTATCTATATCGGCAAGAACTGCAGGATTGGACCCGATGCGTACGTGCGCCCATACACCATCATTGGCGACAACTGCCACATCGGGCACGGCACCGAAATGAAGAATGCAATCATTCTCAGCCACAGCAATGCCGCACATCGTAACTTCATTGCGGACAGCATTGTCGGCGAGCATTGTAATCTCGGCAACAAGACCGGGTTGCCCAACCTCAGGCTCGACGAGAAAGTCATCATCCCACGAAACGGCAATAATGAGAAAGAGCCCTACACGCGAAGGAAATATGGCGCAATCATTGAAGATGGCTGCAA
Organism: Binatia bacterium; assembly: GCA_035476335.1. Classification (GTDB taxonomy): domain Archaea; phylum Nanobdellota; class Nanobdellia; order Woesearchaeales; family ARS49; genus DSQK01. The sequence goes on from DATILO010000037.1 coordinate 7,665, forward strand.
ATTCGCGTGCGGTATCGACTTGATTCCCGGACAATATGTGACGGGATATCAAGAGGCATACCGGGATCCGAAAGAGACCGTGTTCCGGTCAAGAAAGATCGAAGTAAAAACACACTAGCTACTTCTTCTGCTCAAACACAAACTTCATGACCAGGACCGTCATCATGAAGACAAAGGCAACCACATTGGTGGCGATGATGGTGATCGGCACCTGCTCGTGAATCCCGAACACCGTAAAACAGAGTGCGCCGGTGATGGAAATGAGCAGGAACCAGATGTTGACGTCTTCGAGCCTACGCGTCTTCCACGCGTGGTAAATTTCGGGAATCCAGCCAATCGTGACTCCCACGCCGCCGGCGATGCCGATGATGTCCCAGACGCTCATACGCCTTCTCCCCCACCCCCTTTATATATACCTTCCGTTCACTCAGCAGAAACAGATAGATTTATATATAAATCACTACTCCAGAGGAATAATAACACTCATTAGTGGGGGTAGAGCGAATATGAAGAACTTGACTCTGTTGTCCATCGTGATGCTCGTCGGCATCGCACTGTTCGCGAGCTTCGCCAGCGCGCAGCTTGCCGTGAGCAGCCCGGTTATCGGCGGCCCGAGCGCGGACTCCGAAACCAACGCCAGCACGACGTTCACGATTACGAACACCGGCAGCACGACCGTCAGCGGCATCTCCGTGTCCAACACGGCTGACCCGAAGTACGCGGTCAGCATCACCGGCGCTCCGAGCTCGCTCGGCGCAGGCCAGAGCGCGACCGTCACCATCGCAGGCGTCCTGCACAAGGACTTGAACGCGATTGACAGTTCTTTCAACGCCAACCCCGTTTCCATCGGAAGCATCGTTGTCTCAGGCAGCGGCGTGAACTCCACGAACGCGGACTTGCGAATGCAGGTGCAGAACCAGCTCAAGATCAAGCACGTCTTCATCACCGTCAACGGCGAGGACGAACACTCGCTCAGCGACGGCGACGACCTCAACGACCTGAAGCCGGGCGACACGTTTGACATCCGCGTCGAAGTCGAGAACAACTTCAACGACAACGACGAGGACATCGACCTCGACGACGTGAAGATCGAACTCGACGCCGAATCCGACATCAACCTCGACGAAACGAGCGACACGATTGACACCGTCTCCGCGGACTCCACGGAAGACAGCACGTTCAACGACAACGACATCGAGGACGAAGCTTCAGGAACCTACACGCTCGAAATCACCGCAAGCGGCAAGCGTGACGACTCGTCAAGCATCCACGGCGACAAGGTCCGAATCGACCTCAAGGTCAACCGTGAAAGCCATGAAATCGCCATCCGCTCGGCATCACTCGCTCCGACGCGCATCGCCTGCGGCGCCAAGACGTTCGACGCCAAGGTCAAGATGGTCAACATCGGCAAGAGCAATGAGGACGAGGTCGCCATCGAAATCGCGATTCCGGAACTCAACCTCATCGAACGCAAGGAAGCCATCTCGCTCGACAAGAGCGACGAAATCACCCGCACCGTGCCGGTGACGCTCCCCGCGAACGTGAAGCCGGGCAAGTACTCGGTTGACATCAACACGTACTGGAACACGGACATCCAGAGCGACTCGAAGACGCTCAGCCTGGACGTTGACTCGTGCGATACCACGACGACAACGACTCCGACCGTGACGACGCCTCCGACGGTCACGACGCCGCCTACCACGACGCCGGTCACGACCGTCACGAGCGCACGCAGCACGTCGTCCTTCTGGGACACGGGCTGGGG
>DATILO010000038.1:0-18331 GCA_035476335.1 Binatia bacterium
GACGATTTGCAATAACGCTTTTATAGACGAGACCGTCTTGCGCTGGCATGAAATGGTGGCTACTCGTGCTTCTGGTGCTTGCGGGATGCAGTGAAGTGCAACAAATCGTTGAAACTCCTGCTGACTTATCGGCTGACGAGCCAACCACCATCAAAATCGCGATGCTGGACATTGGGCAAGGGCAGGCAATCCTTATCTTTTTCCCCGACAAGACGGTTTTGTACGACGGCGGACCGCGCGGCAGCCTGCGCCCGTACCTCAATCAATTCAATGTCACCACGCTAGACCTCGCCATCGCGAGCAACAAGGACGCGGATCATTTCGCAGGACTCATCCAGGGATTTGATGACGTGAATGTTCTTACCTATGCAGAGCCAGACGTCCCTTGCACCACGAAAACGTGCACGGAAGTCGACGCAAAAGCCGATGGTGAAGGCAGCGAACGTCCGAATCTGGTGGATGGTGATGTCCTGACAATTGATGGTGTAACACTTGAAGTCCTCAATCCGAAGGACCCGCTCGCATTTACAGGCGACAACGAGAACAGCATCATGCTCAAGCTCACGTATCGTGACTTCACCGCATTGTTTCCCGGAGATTGCCAATACAAGTGCGAGAGCGCAGTTGTCACGGAGTACGGCGACCATCTGCGCAGTGACCTCTATATTGCAGGCCATCACGGGAGCAAAACGTCAAGCTCCTCTGCGTTCATCGATGCAATCCAGCCGAAAGCGGCGCTCGTGAGCGTCGGCGCGAACAACCAATATCATCTGCCTTCTCCTGAGGTCATCGACCGACTGGATGCCGCAACGGAAGGAAATGTCTACCGGACCGACCAGCACGGCACTTTGATTGTGGAAACGGATGGGAGCGCATTCAAAATTGCTGACCAGAACGGGATTCTGTTGTGGGAGAAAGCTTAGCACTCGCCTTGCTTGAACGTCACGTGCACGCAGTTTGCGCGGCAGGCGTTGCTGTACGTCCTGCCGTCATCGCCGCACACCGGAGCGTACTCCGCGGTGCAGATGCAGTTCGGCGCCTCTTGTCCGCCGCCGGTCGCGGGCGGCCCCGTCGGAGCGGGAGCCGAGCATGCGGCAAGAACCAACAGCAACAGAAGAACGAACGCGGGCCTCATGGTCACTTGATGAGCTTGTGCTTGCGCAGAATGTTCTTGAACTTTTCGTAATCGGGCGTTTCCTTGAAGTCGCGAATCTGGTCACCCGGCATCTGCTTCATCACTTGGAGTGCGATGCGCGCGAGCTCTTTGAGATCCGCACTGGTATCGCTGACCGGCATGGATTCTTCCACCGGCATTTCCTGCGTTTCCTCGCCGAAGAGCTTGTTCATGAATCCGGAGAACCATCCTTTCTTTGATTGCGATTCGTATTCTTGTTCCATGGGTTGCAGCTGTTCCACTTTCGGTTCCTCCTTTTTGTAGGGCTGCACCGTGGGATGCAAGGCCGGCTCGGACTTCTTGAAGAGGCTCCATCCGCCCTTCTTGCGCTGCGAGAGGTAGCTGTCCATGTCTCGACGGAGCTGCTTCCTGCGGTCATCGTCCATAACTCCTCGGGAGGGGCAAGTGTTTAAAAGGTTTATTGTGGTCGGGTAGCTAGGGTATTACCGTCGAGAATTCACGGCAAATCCTGCCAACCGCACGAACATTTCCACCGCTGCCAGAGAATGTTGCCCGCGGCAGTCCTCAAATTCTGCGTGAGCTCGGCCTTGCATTGCGGGCAGTTCATTCATCGCCACCGTCGCCGAGCAGCGGGCTCCCGCAAACGGTGCAGAAGAGCTGTCCTTCGGTGGCGGCAGCCGAGCAGTTGGGACAGGTGGAGATGACTTCGTTCTCGGGCGTGTCCTCGATGATTTCGGAGAATTGCTGGGGCGATGCCTGCAAGGGAGCGCCGCACTTGGAGCAGAACTGGTCGTTCGCGCCGGAAAACGCGCCGCACTTGGAGCAAGGCATGGAATCGTGAGGATTTGTTGAGTTTATTAACGTTGCCCTGCTCGTAAGCGCGACATCGTCGTTACCGTTCTCAAGCAGTTTTGTCGTTCGTGTGTTACTTGCTTTAAAGTATACGACGCCTCAAATCTGCCTGAGAGCCTGCCTTACGACCAACGCACATCATCAAAGCAACAAATATATACCCGCGCGGAACAATAAAAGCCATGTTGAAGCGCGTCGCAAAGTGGCTCCTACGCACATCAGGGTTGGAAGAATACGTCTTCCATTCCGTCTTCATCGAACGGGGGGTCATTGATACCATTCTCGAGTTCGCCAAGCAGGCGCACCCGAACGAGTTCTCCGCCTACCTGCAGGGCAAGGTCACGAACAAGGTCCTCTACGTCAAGGGCATCGTGTACGAGCACTACCACGCGACCGAGAACCAGTCTGTTATCAGCGCAAACCTTCCCCTGTTGAGCGAGGTCGTGGGAACGGTGCACAGCCATCCGAGCTTCAACAATCTCCCCAGCGCGGTGGACAAGCGCGGGCTCTTCACCAAGGGACTGGTCAACCTCATTGTCTGCCAACCGTACACGCTCCGCAGGATTGCCGCGTACGACAACGCAGGACAGCCGCTCGATTTCACGGTCGTGGAGCGCGTCAAAGCGCTTAAATAAGGAATCCGCTCTCTCCCTCCCATGAAAAACCAAGAGGTAGCCAAGTTCTTGTACGAAATGGCCGACCTGCTGGACATTCTCGGCGTCGCGTGGAAACCGAACGCCTACCGCCGCGCGGCAAGAACCATTGAAATGCTGAGCGAAGCCATCGAGGACGTCTATGCGCGCGGCAAAACTGCTGCGCTCAAGGATTTGCCCGGCGTCGGTGATGCCATCGCAAGCAAAATCGAGGAATACCTCAAGACCGGGAGCGTCAAGGAGCTGCGCGCGCTCGAGAAGAAAGTCCCGAAGGGCGTTGACGAGATGATGCACGTGCAGGGCCTGGGGCCGAAGAAGGCGTGGCGGCTCTACCACGAACTGAAGATTCACAATTTACAGGAGCTTGAAAAGGCCGCGAAGGAGCACCGCATCAGCAAGCTCGAGGGTTTTGGCGAGAAGAGCGAGTCCGAGATTCTCCAATCGCTTGGCCTGCACAGCGCCGGGCAAGCGCGCCGGCTGCTGCTGACCGGGCTCGACACGGCCCGCGAGCTCGAAAAACGCCTGGCGAGATTCGGCACCGCAATCGCGGCGGGAAGCGTGCGCCGCAGAAGGGAAACGATTGGCGACATCGACATTCTCGTGTCCGCAAGCAAGGCCAAGCCCGTGATGGACTATTTCACGACGATGCCTGACGTGCAGCGCGTGCTCGCGAAGGGCGACACGAAATCGACGGTGATTCTCGGCAACGGGATGCAGGCCGATGTGCGGGTTCTCGACGAGAAACTCTTTGGCGCGGCGCTGCAGTACTTCACCGGCAGCAAGGACCACAACGTCAAGGTCCGCCAGATTGCCATCAAGAAGGGTTACAAACTCTCGGAATACGGCCTGGTCTCGCGCAAGACCGACAGGATTATTGCGGCAAAGACCGAGGAAGAGGTCTACAGGAAATTGGGACTGCCGTACATCGAGCCCGAACTCCGCGAGGATTCCGGCGAAATCGAGGCCGCACTGAAAGGCAGGCTCCCCAAACTCATTGGCTATGACGATCTTCGCGGCGACTGCCACATGCACACCACGTGGAGCGACGGCGAGAACTCGACCGAGGACATGGTCAAGGCCGCGATTGCCCGCGGATACGACTACGTCGCAATCACCGACCACAGCAAGAGTACCGTCATCGCGAACGGTCTCGACGAGAAACGGGTGCTGAAGCGCATTGCCGAAATCGACAAGCTGCAGAAGAAATACCCGCAAATCGCGATTCTCAAGGGAAGCGAATGCGACATCCTCAAGACCGGCGAACTCGATTACAAGCCCGCGATTTTGAAACAGCTCGACGTCGTCATCGCGAGCGTCCACGCCAGCATGAAGATGAACCGTGAAGACATGACCAAGCGCTATCTGAGGGCAATCGATTCCGGGTTCGTCACGGCCATCGGCCACCCGACGGGGCGGCTGATCAATTCCCGGCAGCCGTTTGACTTCGACCTGGAACGCGTCGCATCAGCCGCGGCAAAGGCGGGAGTCGCGTTCGAAATCAACGCAAATCCGGCAAGGCTCGATTTGAAGGATAGCCACATCCGCGCCGCGAGCCAGCTTGGCGCGCGATTCCTCATTGACACTGACAGCCACAGCGCCGACCATCTCCGGCTCATGGAGCTCGGCATCGCGCAAGCCCGGAGAGGATGGCTCGAAGCCAAGGACGTGCTGAACACGCTGCCGCGGCAGAAGTTCTTGAAAGCGATTCAGCGATAGCGAAATTCTTTTAAATCACCCTTCGAAACCACCGTCATGTCAATCCGGGTGAGAGGGGACCAGCAGTCCTATCAGCGTCATTACGTGCCGCAGCCGTTGGTGATCAGCCGGCCAAACGCGTACGAACGCAGGATGCAGGAACAGTACCTCCAAAAAGAGAGCGAGCGAATCAAGGGCAAGGACATTTCCGACAAGCTTGCGTCGTAGCCTGTTCCTTGCTCGTGCCTACGCGTCGTTGAGTGTTGGTGAGTTCCGTTCCCAGGCACGCTCAGAGGACCTCGGTCCTCTGGCGTCCTGAAGGATGCTTTGCACCTTCAGGAGGTTTGTCGTATCGTTGCTTTCGACTAAGTAAACGACGCCTCAAAACTGCCGGGGTAGAAGAGCAAGGTCAGCCAAGACGACGCCAATCTGCCGGGGAAGCACGAGCCAGGTTCAGAAGTCTTCTCGCGGGAAATTCCCAAACAAAACCACTTCAACAACCGTCCTTCCGAGCACGTCCTTGTGCGTGAAATGTGTCTTCAGGTCCGTGTTGCCGAGCTTCTTGCGCACCAAATCGACGAGCAATGCCTTGTCATCCTTCGAGACGGTGCTCATCACGTGGACGAGCCCGAAGTGCGCCTTGCTCACGTCGCCGAGGTTCGTCGCAACCTGCTCGCGCGTCCGATTGATATCGAGCGTGGCGTAGTGCTCCTTCTTGTACGTATCAACGACGCGGATGTTGTCCAGGCAAATCTTGCGGTAGAGCGTCCCTTCTTCGGCCCTGCTGGCTTGCCGGATGAAGTCCATTGCCGCGGGGGAAGAGCGCAGTTCTTCCGAGAACGCCCACCCGAATGCGGGTTCGTACTCGACCGAGAAATCGGATTCGCGCGGGAGCGCGTGGAGGGAATCGAGGATGCGTCGCACTTCGCGAAGCGCTGCGGCAGACTCGGCAACGTTGAGGTCGAGAGAAACGCCCGGAACGTCGATATGCGCGCGTATCTGCCCTCTTTTTACCAGCAATTTCTTCACGCTGAGTTCAGCAGCGCCATTGTGTTTAAATACTTTTATGTAGTTCCAACACCACATTATCAAATAGGAGAATCAAAAAAGAAGATGGCGCTCAAGGACGACGCGAAAAAGAAGGTGCCGGCACGCTTCCGCGCAACGCGGGAGTTCGCCGAATTGCTCCACCTCATCGACGAGAAAGCGTTCGCGAACAGCCGCGCGCTGCGCATGTTCCTCGACACGAGCATCGCACGATGCAAGGCAAACATCACGCGAAGCAGTTCCTCACCCACAGGACAGCGCCATCGCCGGGAATGCGCAAAACACCTCGAACTCTACACCGCAATCAAGAAGTTCCTTCCCTACCTATGAAACACGCGCTCAACGCCGTCGTGTGCCGCTCGTCCTGGAGCAAGGCCCGGGGACTGATGTTTTCGCGGCGCAAGAACCTCGTGTTTGCCTTCGAACAAGACACCTCCGTGCCGCTGCACATGCTTTTCGTGTTTTTCCCCATCGACGTGTTCTACCTCGATGCGAAGAAGAACGTCATCGAGGCGAAGAAGGGCTTCAAGCCGTTTACTTTCTATACGCCAAAGAATAAGGCGCGATACGTTGTTGAAGTGCCGTCGCCGAGTGATATCAAGGTCGGGGATCGCATTGAAATAAGTGGGGACGCAGGGATTTGAACCCCGATTAGCCGCTCTGGAGGCGGCCGTCCTAGCCAGGTTGGACGACATCCCCTATGGTTGCCATAGGCCCGGGGTGGAGTCCTTGCCGAGCGAATCTCGGCATTGGACGACGTCCCCTATATGGCTAGCGTGCTGTCTAGGGACTTTTAAAGCTATCTCAAGAATTACTTCGAGAACGTCTTGCGATACTCGAGCAAGACAATGAGGATGACCAGCAAGATAATGCCTGCAACCACATAACCCGCATAGCGCTCGAATCCTGCGCGCGCGTTGGCCCAGAACGTGGGTTCGGGCACGTCGCGGACGATGAGCTTGACGGCGTTGGAGTTGACCTTGCCGCCCTTGCCGTCGTCTGCGGTGAACGTGATGGTGCGCTCGCCGAACCAGTCTTTCTCGGGAGTGAGCGTCGCGGTGTTGCCGGAAATCGTGACCACGATGTTGGCGACCGGCGTGTAGCTGTACGTCAAGGGGTCGCCGTCAGGGTCGCGGAAGTACGTGCCCAAATCAATCGTGTGTGCGGTATCCTCGTCCCAGGCCTGGAGCGGGATGCCGGAAGCGGTGGGCGCACCGACAATCTCGGTACCCGTTTTGCCGGCAAGCGCGAGATAATAGATGCCTCCGAGCACCGCTGCAACGACAATGATGCCGAGGATGAGGAACCACCAGCCCGGCGCGATGCCCGTGACGGGTTCGCGCTTGACGCGGCTCTTGCCGACAATGGCATACGGCTCAAAGCCGACGGCAGATGCCTGGTAGTAGACCCACTTTTCGTCGGAGCGTACCTTCTCGGTACCGATGCCTCTCCAGCCGTCTGCGGTGTAGCGCATGAGCTTGATGCCGCCTTCGGCAATCTCGTGGCGTTCAAGCCAGGAGCGTGCGACGCGGAACATGAAGCGCTGCTTCTCCACCTGGTCGGCGGTGACTCCTTCAGGAGCAATCGTGAGGTATTGATAGACCGCTCCTTCAGGAGCGATGAACGTCGGATTTCTCCGCGTTCCCATGACCGTGAGCTTGGCGTTCGGGATGAGTTCCGTGACGCGAATCCAGAGCTGTCCAAGACCTGCGCGCCAGCCCGTTTCGAGCTGGTTCTCGCGCCGCGGCTTGAGCGCAACCCATTCCTGCGTCGCAGACTTTGCACTGAAGAACACGCGGTAGACGATCAGGAGGATGATGACAATGAGCAATGCGATGCCGCCGGTGATGACTGCATCGCGGTTCGCGAGCAGGTAGGTGCGGAATCCGTAGAGGAGCACGCCTGCCGCCAGGATGAGGATGATGAGCGCAATCCACCAGAATGCGTTCGAGCGTCGTGCAATCGCTTCGCCTTGCAACTTCTCGCGGGAGATGAGGACGTGCGTTGCCTTCAATTCGGCGGCAGCTTCCTTTGCTCCCTTGTTGCGTTCTTTTGCGAGCCGTGCTTCAAGCTTTTCCTGAGCGCGCTGCTTGCGGTCCAGTTCTTTCTGCTCGAGCTTTTCGGCGCGGAGTTTCTCGCGCTCTTTGGCGGCCTTTGCGGCTTCCTTTTCACGCGCGGCTTGCTGTTCTGCACGGAGCTTGTCGCGCTCGGCCTTCTTTTCCTGGTAGGCGGGAGTTTCCGTATAGGCGACCCATCGGCCGATGGCGACGACTGCGATGATGATGAGGATAATTGCGAAAATGACCATCTTGAAGAGGAACCAGAGATGGAGTTCAACCCAGGTTGGGTTTTTGACCGTGAGCGTGAAAGGAACCGAGTATTTGATATCGTCCACGGATGCGGTGAGGATGAGAGGATACGGCTGCTGGGCAACATCCGATTTCGGCTTTGAGCTTATTTCAATCGTGCCGGTTTGGCCGGGTTCGACGGTGATGCTGTTGGGCGAGACCGAGACAAAGTCAGCACCGGTAACGCCCAGGGTGTAGGTTGTCTTCTTGACACCGGTGTTCGTGATGGTCGCGTTGAGCGTGTTCGCGTCCGTGTTGACGCGCTTGTTGGCGGCTTCGAGCTTCGGGATGAACGTGTTCTCGACGCTGAGCGTCAAGTCGAGCGTTGTTTTGGATTCGGTGCTCTTGGCAACGCCGGTGACCGTGAATGCCGTGTCGCCGGCTTTCGCGCAGTCCTTCGGCGTCAGCGTGAGCGTCGTGCTTTCGTTCTTGCCGGCTCCGAGCGTGAAGTGGTCCTTCGTGAAGGTCGCGATGGGCGCGACGTTCTTGCTCACCGTCAAGTCATACTCTTCGGCAAACGTGCCGGTGTTGATGACCGTGAGGGGATAGGATGCGGTTCCGCAGGGCGAAATCGTCTTGGCAGGAATGGCCTGGAGAAGGACGTTCTGGGGAACGTCAACGGTGATGTCCTGCACGACCGAAGCAGTCATGCCGAGCGTCGTGGTGAAGACGGTCTCGAGCTCGTAGGTGTCGGGCTCAGTGTCTTGAGGAACGGCAAGATGGAGTAAAACGATTTGGGATTGGCCGGGCTGGAGGGTAAAGCTCAGGGGGCCCATCTGGACCCAGCGTGCGGCATCGGAATCGACGACGGCAACGGAATAGCCCGAAGCGACGCTGCCGGTGTTCGTGACCTGGAAATAGGAATCGGCAGAAGCGCCTTGGAACGTGGAAAAGGAAGGTTCGGCTGCAACGGAGAAGTCTTCAACAAATTGGGCGGAGACAGCGGTGGCAAGGATGACGAGAACCAATGCCCCAATCCATCCTGCCTTCATGTCCAACCCCTCTGGTAGATGATGTAAAAAAGGAAAATAAAAACAAACGACTTAGTAGTACGTTTGCGGTTCCGTGCCGTCTTCGTCCTTGCTGCGCTGGTAGGCAACAATGACGCCGATGACCACGAGCACGACGATGAACGCAATCAATGCGACGCCGAGCACCTTGCCAATCGTGGCCCAGATGCTGGACTTCGCCTGCGTGACGTTCGCCGTCAATGCGAGCTGCTCGACCTGCGTGGTGCCTGCCGAGACCGCTGCCGTGAAGACGTGCGTGCCCACTGCGGCGTCCTTCTTGACGCCGATGCGGAGGTAGAACGCCTGGCTTTCGCCTGACTTCACGATTTGGGTCGTGGTCGGGCTGATGCTGACGTCTGCCCAGTCCGTTGCGCCTGCCACCGAGATGGTGTAGGCGATATCCGTCTTGGCATTGTTCTGCACGGTGATCGGGAAGATGACGCTTTCGCCCTGCATGACGTTTTCGAGGGTGCTGCCGACCGTGATGCTGGTCTGCGGCGCCTGTTCGTCCGTGTAGGCTGCATCGCCATCGACGTGGACCATGACCTGCTTCTGCGAGTCGTCGCGGCCGTCGTTGTAGTGGACGGTCACGAGCATCTCATAGTCGCCTGCCTTGGCTTCGCGCGGGATGCGGAGGTAGAGTTCCTCGGTTTCCTGCTCGTCGTTTGAGTCGACGCTGTCGAGGTAGTCCGTTGCCGAGAGTCCGAGGCCCGGAATCTCGAGGGTGACCTTGACGTCGTTTTCGTCCTTTTGTCCGTAGTTCTTGACGCGGACGGTCGTGAGCAATGCGGAGCCAGCCGTGACGCTCTTCTCAGGATAGAGAATGACATCCTGGATGTCGACGCTGTGGCGCGGCTCGTCAATCTTGAGGTTGTAGTTCAACAGGAGTTCCTCGCCGTTGCGGTCCGTGAAGAGGATGCGGAGCTTGTAGCTGTCTTCCTGCATATCCTTCGGGAGCTTGAGCAAGAACTTCTTGGTATACGTGGTGTTTCCTTCAAGGGTGAAGGGACCGACAAGGTCGGACGGCTCTTCATCAGCGTGCTCGTAGCCCGTGATGAACGCCTGGCCGACGACGTTGTCCGCGTCAGCCGTGGCCGTAAAGGTCACTTTGACGGTGAACTCGTCGTTCCGTTCGAGGCTCAGGCGGTTAACCTGGGCTTCCTGGACGGTGGTGCCATCGACTTCAACTTTCTCGATGGACAACGGCAGGGCATACGCTGCTCCTGCCAGTGCGATCGCAAATACTGCGAACGCGAACAATGCAAACATCTGCTTCTTCATGGTCGTTTTTCTTCCCCCACTGCGGGTCGTGTCTAGGGTATTATAATAAAGTTCCCACATTCCCCCAATCTGAGTAGGAACTTGTTGTTGTTACTTGTAAGTAACAATAGTACTATATAAACCTTTCGGTCAGTTCGTGAAGGAAAGGCCTAGTCGAGCACGTCGATCTCGCGATAGATGACGCGGCTCGTGTCCTCGCTGTACAGCGTGATCCTGACCGGGTACGTGCCCGGCTGGATGTGGCCGTCGAGCGGCAGGAACAGGAGCTCCGTGCGCTCTTCATCGCGCTTGAGGTCAAAGGGACCGACATTGTCGCGGACACCCAGTTCCTGGATGACGATGGTCGCCTTGACGTTCTCGAGCTTCTTCGTGCCGTCGTTGCTGAACGTGACGTAGACCGGCACTTCGCCGTTCGAGTGCTGCTCGAATGCGTCCGAGATTCTGACGGTGCTGATGTGGATGCCGAACTCGGTCTTCTCCGCGGGCGTCGTTGACGGCGCAGGAGTCGGCAAAGGCGTGATGACGCCGTTGCCCGGCTGGAGCGCGAGGAAGATGACCTGGTTGTAGTCCGTGATGGTCACGGTGCCCGAGGTCGTCTGGTAGTTCGGGTGCGTAATGACATACGCGTACGTTCCCGGCGCGAGACTGTCAAAGGTCGTCATGCCGTTGGCGTCCGTGGCGAGGAACTTGCCGTTCATGTTGATGACGGCTCCCTCGACCTTGGTGCCGAGCACTGCGTCGGAAAGCTGGAACGTCGCCGTGTAGGTCTGTTCCGCCTGGACGTTCGTGTTCAAGACAACGGTTTCCGTCGGGTTCGAGAGTCCGTTACAGAGACTCGAGCTGCCCTTGCCGCTCACGGTAATCGTGTGCAGGCCGGGTTCGGTCGGCGTGAAGGTGAACGAGTATTCGACTGCGTCGTGGTTGTTCGCGTTTGCCGCAACGACGCTCGTGTTCTGCACGATGATGCCCTGGGGAGCCTGGACCTTGGTCGTGAGCTCCGTCGGGATGGGCTCGAGCACGTAGCCCGGGCTGTCCCACGCGACGTTGTTCGCGTGGTTGCTGAGCTTCGTGAACGTGACGGTGACGTCGTCGCCGACCGTCGGGATTTGCGGCGTTGCCGCGAGGTCGTTCAGGATGGTGTAACATTCGTTCTGCGGAAGACTGTCGTCAACCGTGAACGATTTCTCGCTCGTTGCAGGAACGTTGGAACTGCACTGGTCGTCGACCACGCTCGTGGTGATGACTGCGCGGTATTGGCCGTCCATCGTCGGAGTCCACGTGAAGCTCACGGGCTGCGACTCGTCTGCGTAGAGGTTGAACGTCTGCGTCTGCGTGTTGACAAGCACGTCTGCGCCGTTGTAGATGTTGAGCTTGACTTCCGTCATTGCGCTGTAGAATTCGTCCTTGTACTGCGGAGGGACGTATTCGAGGTTGTTGTCCGTCAAATGGAACGCGCTGAGGATGCTGGCATCCACCTTCGCTTCCATGTTGATGATGACCGGAACGTTCGGCTGTGCCGTGTTGACGATGGTGAATTCGTCAACGACCGCGCGGCAGTTTTCGAGCTTGTGGAAATCGATGTTGAAGTCCTCAAAGAACGCTTCGGGGTTGCCGAAGGTGTGCCAGGTCGCGATTGCCTCGTGCGGGACGTAGCCGTGCGAGACGTAGTAAAGTCCGTAGCCGTACGGAGAAGCGAGACTGTTCGGGAACCGGATGGTGAGCGCGCCGTTCGTCGTGGTTGCGCCGTTCGGGAAGCTGCCGCTGAACGTGCCAACTTGGCTGCCGTCGCTGTTCAGGATGTTGTACGCCGAGACTTCTGCGTTCGGGACGTTGAAGTGGTAGGTGACGTCAACGTAGGCAAATGCGCTCGTGCTGAGCAGCACCGCCATCAAAACCGAGATGATGTTGAGTTTCATTGTGGTTCCTCCTTACTTCAAGCCGTCGCCGCCCTGTTGGCCGCCGCCGACGCCGAATCCGCCCTGGCCGCCGCCGCTGCCGCCACGGTTGGCGAGACGGTAGGCGATTCCGCCATATGCTGCCCCTTGCAGGAGCAGTGCGATGACACGGAGCAGGACACGGGGTCCGATTTGCTTCTTGTTGCTGACGTACCACTTCGGGTCGTTGAGACCTTGCGTGACGTCGATGACGTCACCGATGGCGCCGTCAAGTGCGTTCTCGTCATACGTTTCACCCAGTCCCGTTTCCGGAAGACCGGCGTAACTGAGGTCGCTGAACAAGTTAACGAGCGTCACCGGCGTGATGACCGCGTCTGCCGCAGTCGCAAGAATGCGATATGCGGTGTTCGCTTCGGTATGACTTGCTTTGGCAAGCTCCTGGTCCATGATGAGCGCGAGTCCGCGGTGGGCATCGGTCGTGATGCGCTTGTCTGCCTTGCGCGGGTTCGTGAGCTGGCTGAGCACCGTGTACATGAACGGGCTGCGGCAGTTGCGCATGACCTTGTCCGCGAGGTTGTCGGAGTCGTCTGCGTAGTATTCCTTCGCGAGCTTGATCATCTTCTGACCGAGTTCGTCGACGGACATTTGCTTGCCGTCATACGAGACTTGCTGCTTGAGCTCGACGCGGCCTTGGGCGCGGAGCCCTTGGTTGACCAATGCCTGGTGGAGGTTGTCGACACGGTCGACGTTGTCCAACAGGAACGGCCAGAGGCCTTCTGCGACGTTGATGGAGTAGATGAGTGCCTCGTGTGCGCCAAGCGTGCTGATGTTCTGCTTGTACGCGGCAACCGTCTCCTTCACTGCGGGATGGTCATAGGTTGAGAGTGCGACAACACGGTGCTGGTACTTCTCCATGTCGTCGAGCTGGCGGTCGAGCTTGCGGATGTTTTCGTCCACGGTGCTCGCGAGAGAGGCGTTTTCCGAGAGGTATTTCTCGACTTCGCCCTGTGCCTTCTTGCGGGTGTCCGGGTCCTTGTTGCCCTTGGCAACGTGGTAGAGGAAGGAGTTGCCCCATCCTGCGGCATCGAATGCGGCGCCAACCTGGTGCGGGCGTGCCTTCGCGACGGTGCCTGCTTGGGCAGCCATGTCGTTGAGCTTCTTGGTTGCCTCGGTCAGCGCAAACGCTTCATTGTCGCCTGCCTTGGCTTTGAAATATGCTTGAACTTCTCCTGCCTTGAATGCAGGGGTTGCAATGACTTGCGGGTCCTTCCACGAGCTGAGCAAGTGTGCGCGGTATTCGCCGAGCGTCATGCCGCCGAGGCTTGACTTCCGGAGTGCATCACGGGTAGGAGCGTCGTAGGAGTCGAACTCGCGCATCGGGATGCCACAGCCAGCAGCGCCGAGTGCGGTACCGAGCGCGGCACCGATTCTCAAGAAGTTTCTGCGGCTCATGCCGTTTGCATAGTCAGTCATGTTCATGTCCTCCTAACGATACGTTTCCATCAATTTCGCGACGCAGGCGCGCGTGAAGCTTTCATAGTTCTTCTGCGTGAGGCCGTCGAGTTCGACGGCGCGCTTGCCCGAATGCAGGGCTTTCTCAATCGTGATGACGGCGTCTTCCGGCTTGGTCTTGGCGAGTTCCTCGACGAAAAGCTGGTACGGTCCCGAGAGTATCGGGGCGACGTCCTTCGGGCCCGTGGCAACATATTGCCGGGCACGGTTCAGGCCGTTCATGTCGTGGTTGCGGAGTCCTTCGAGGATGCTGTCAAGCGTCAACGGGGATTCAGGTTTCGTCGGCTCGACAGGCTTCACCGGCTCGACGGGCTTGACCGGCTTGTACGGCTCGACGGGTTTCACCGGTTCAACGGGCTTGACCGGCTCAACCGGCTTCGTGTACGTTTCCGGCTTCGTCGGCTGCTTCGTTTCGATGTACGGTTTTTCCGTCTTGGGAGCGTCATGCTTCCAAGGTTGTGTTAAATAGAGAACGCCTGCTGCAACAAGAGTGCCAAGTCCAAGCATGAGACAGCCCGGGTTGGTAATGGATTTGCCCACCTTCTTCATGGCCACTTGGAAACGCGTCGTGTAACTGGGAACAACCAGCAGCAACTTCTCATTTGTTTGCTGTTCTTCAGGAGAAGGCTGCGTCGAAGGGCTGGTCGGCACCTGAGTCGTGTCCGGCAATTGACTGCGAAGCTCAATCATGGTCTGGTCGGTGGCGGCCTTCTGGCCCATCCACGTCTTGTACAGATCGGTCATGTAGGTATTTGCCGCATCTGCGTTCAGGTGTGCCAAATGAAGCGCTTCGGGTTCGCCCTTGAGCTGTTCGAGTTTTGCTTCCAGCTCTTCGTGTTGGGAAATAGCGGGACCCTTGAGAATGCGAGAAACGTCAGGACGATATCTTTCATCGACAATCTTGTCAAGCGCTTCCTGTGCCTTGACGATTTCACTCTTTGCATCATTCGGCTGTTCGGTCATGGTGTACTCCAGGGGGCTCACTCTATCACCCCTTCCTCAGAACCCACTGTTGAGTGAAAGGATGTTTTGACCCCTATATAAACCTTTCTGTTTTGTTGCTATTGCGTAGTGGCAAAACGGCCTGTTTTGATAGTGCGCGCTGCCCGTAGAAGACTATATATACGGGCGTCCAGCGTGGGAAACGCATGCGTATCAGCGTGGTGGGTGCGGGTCCGGCTGGAAACTACGCGGCACTTCTCCTCGCCCGGCAAGGTCATCAAGTTTGCGTATTCGAGGACCATCCCGCGATTGGCATCCCGGTGCAGTGCACCGGAATCGTCACCCACGGGCTCTGGCAGCTCATTCCAAAAGAACATTCCATCATCCGCACCGAGCTGAACCAGGTCCGTGTCCACGCCCCGAACGGAAAAACCACCACGGTGAAGCTTCACGAGTTCGTGCTCGACCGCGCCAAGCTCGACCAGCACATCGCGAAGCTTGCGCAGCAGGCCGGGGCAACCTACTATCTCAGCCATCGTTTCGTCGGATTTGAAACGGGAGCCATCCGCGTCCGCCATGAGGGCAAGGAGCTCCGGTTCCCGACCGACATCACCATCGGAGCCGACGGGCCGAACTCCGAAGTGGCTAAGGCCGCAGGAATCTGGACGCCGAGAAAAGTCTGGGGTGGCGTGCAGGCCACGATTCGCGGCAATTACGACCCCTCTGCATTCGACGTTTTCTTCGGCGACGAATTCAAGGAGTTCTTCGCCTGGGCCGTTCCCGAGAGCAAGAACGTTGCGCGAGTCGGCATCGCAGCGCAGCACCAGGCGCGGGAAATGTTCTTCCGCATCACGAAGCGCTATCCCGGCACGCTCACCGGCTGGCAGTCAGGCCCGATTCCGATTTATGACAAACGCGTCCCCGTGCAGAACAAGCAGCGCACGGTCTTTCTCGTCGGCGACGCCGCAGGATTGGTGAAGGCAACCACCGGCGGAGGCATCATCACCGGCATGCTGTCAAGCAAAATACTCGCAGATGCGCTCGCCTCAAAGAAAGACTACCCCCGCGCGCTGAAGCCCTTGCACCGCGACCTCAAGCTCCACTGGCTCATGCGAAGGATGCTCAACACGTTTTCCACAAAGGACTACGACCGGCTCATTACCTACATGGGCAACCCAAAAATCCATCAGCTCATGCTCACGCACCCGCGGGACTTTCCCTCCCGATTCGTCTCCCGCCTGTTTTTCGTCGAGCCGCGCCTGCTCCTCTTCGTGAAAAACTTTATAAAGCAACTGCTGTTGCCCCGAAACGAGGTCTCGAATGGCTGATGATGATGTAAGCATGCTGAGCTTCTTCAGGAAAAAGAGGGCGAAAACCGAGCAGGCCGAGCCCGCTCAACCGCAGCTTGCACAGGAAACGAGCACGAGCGAGGAAACGAGCGTCGACCTCCGCTCCTGGGGCGCATGGATTTGGAAGCATCGCGCGACGCTCACGATGGTCATTCTGCTGCTTAGCGTCATCGTCATCAGCTGGAGCATCCGCATCCAGTCTTCGAGCGTTCCGGCAGCAAACGACTGGGCAACCAACTCGGTGCTCGGGTTCATCCAGAACGACATCGCGAGCGCCAACCAAATCAAGTATCCGAACCTTCCGCAGCAGAATCTTGCGAAGCGCATCAGTGACGAATTCCAGAGCGCAATCCGGCAGCCGACCTATACGGTCCAAACGGGCGAGTTCCGCGGGCAGACGTTTGGCATCGCCGACCAAATCGGAAGGGATGCCGCGCAATTCCGTTCCTTCTTCCAGTATGAGGCAAATGGCAAGAGCTTCACGTACATGCCGGACATCGACCCGTACACGTGGCTCCGCTACGCGCGTAATTATATAGAACATGGTGACATCGCGGACGAGCGCCGCAACGGCGCTCCCATCGACAACCATATGTATGCGCCGGTCGGCGGGCCGATTGAAAATAACCCCCACCCCTATCTCGTGGCGTGGCTCTACGAAATCATCCATGTCTTCAGCCCGAGCACGACCCTCATGCAGGGTGCGGGATACCTGCCGCTCATCGTCATTGCCTTGAGCGTCATTCCCGTCTTCTTCATCGGAAGGAGAGTGGCGGGCACCGCCGCAGGTTTCTTCGCGGCATTGGTGTTCGTCACGAACGGCGCCCTGCTCGGACGAACGCTCTGGGGTCACGTCGACACGGACGGCTACAACGTCTTCTTCCCGCTCATGGTCATTTGGTGCTTCCTGGAGAGCTACTATGTCAAGGACTGGCTCAAGCGCGCGCTGCTGCTCATCGCGAGCGGCATTCTCACCGGGCTGTTCGCCTGGCTCTGGGTCGGCTGGTGGTACGTCTTCGACTTCGTGCTTGCCGTGGCAGGCATTTACTTCGCATACCTGCTCTGGGTGCACCGCAAGGAGTGGAAGAGTCTCGCCATCCTGAAGAACAAGGAACTCCAGACGCACGTCCTGAGCGTGCTGCTCTTCATCGCCGTGAGCGGCATCGTCATCTCATCCATCTTCAACTTCACCACGTTCTGGCACGCACCGCTTGAACCGATTGAATTCATGCAGCTGAAGAACGCGGCCAAGGCAACCCTGTTCCCGAACGTCCTCACGACGGTCGCGGAACTCAACGAGGCCTCGCTCGGACAGGCCATCGGGCAGATGGGCGGCAGCCAGGGCATTTCGTTCATCTTCATCGCCGTCATCGGGCTGCTCCTGCTTGCCGTGCCGCGCACCACGGAACAACGCTCCTGGACGGAAGTGGGACTGCTTTTTGCGGGCTTCATCTGGTATTTCTTCCTCATCGGGGCAGTTGAGCGATTGCGGCCTCTCACGTTCATGGTCCTGTTCGCGCTACCCATCTTCGTGCTTATCGTGCGCTCGGCAATGCGCCGCGAGGCACACCAGCACGGCACGGCTGACTTCGACGTCAAGCTCGTCCTGTTCCTCATCATCTGGTTCCTCGCAACGATGTACGCAAGCACGAAGGGTATCCGGTTCGTGATGCTGCTCGTGCCCGCGTTCAGCATCGCGTTCGGGGCAGGCATCGGCCTGTTCAGCCGCACCTTGGGTGCGTGGGGCAAGCGCCTCATCAACATCAACCCGAAAATAATCACGGGCGTGGTCATCGCCGTGTTCGCGCTCATCATGATTGCACCAACGCAGAACGCCTACAGCGGCGCGCGCACGGACCTGCCCATCGTCAACGATGGCTGGTACAATACGCTCACCAAAATCAAGGACGAAAGCAAGCCCAGCGCCATCATCACGAGCTGGTGGGACTTCGGCCACCATTTCAAGTACTACGCCGACCGGCCCGTGACCTTTGACGGTGCCTCGCAGAACGAGCCGATGGCACACTGGGTAGGCAAGATGCTCCTCACGTCGGATGAGAAACTCGCGGTCGGCATCCTGCGCATGCTCCACTGCGGTTCCACGAAGGCGTTCGACACGCTCGACGGCGAGGTCAACGACGTTTCGACGACGGTCACCTATCTCAACGGCATCTTCAAGCTCGACAAGGCAGCCGCGCGGAAGTATTTGATTGACCACAAGGTCAGCCCCGCCACGGCAGATGAGACGCTCAAGTACACGCACTGCGACCCGCCCGAGGCGTTCTTCATCGCGTCAGGGGACATGATTGGAAAGTCCGGTGTGTGGGCGCACTTCGGCAGCTGGAACTTCGAGCGCGCGGACGTCTGGATTTTCGCGAAGAACATGCCGCATGACGAAGCCGTTCCGTTCATCATGAAGAACAACAACGTCAACGAAGACGAGGCCGAACAACTCTACAGCCAGGTGCAGGCCATCACGACCGAGCAGGACGCGAACAGCTGGATTGCGCCGTGGCCGAGCTACAATGCCGACCTCATCGGCTGCGACCGCGACGGGAACAAGCTCACGTGCGGCAACGGCATTGAGGTGGACCTGGATGCCATGGACGCAA
>DATILO010000039.1:0-4973 GCA_035476335.1 Binatia bacterium
CATTGGAAATCGGAAGAGTTTGCATGAAGCTGGCAGGAAGAGATGCCGGCCAGATAGGAGTCATTGTTGACGTTCTCGAAGGCAACATTGTTGTCATTGACGGACAGGTCCGGAGACGCAAATGCAACATTTTGCACCTCGAGCCCACGGGCAAGAAGGTCACGATTGAGAAGGGCGCGTCGCACAACCACGTCGTTGCCGCGCTGAAGCACCTGGGCATTGAAGTCGTCGAGCGCAAGACCAAGAAGCAGAAGACCGCGAAGCCGGTGCAAGTCCGCAAGGGTAAGGTGAAGCCTGCTCCTGCGAAGGTCGCAAAACCTGCAGCGCCGACAAAGCCCGCTGAAAAGAAAGCGATGCCTGCTTCTGCAAATACGCACGTAACAGCTGCAAAACCCGCGCCGAAGAAAACGTAAACCGTTCTCAGGCAGTTTTGAGGCGTCGTATTCTCTGAAACGATTGACGCACGAACGACAAAACTGCCGGGGAAGAAAGGCAAGTGTGCAGAACGCGTAACGGCACTACTTCTTCACAAGCGCGAACAGCGCCTCAAGATTGAGTTCTACCGCGGCAACGGGCTGTTCGAGTTCCCAGTTTCTCAGCACTTGCGGGTGGATCTCTCCGAAGCGCGCAACCAGTTCCTTGCCGACGAGGAAGTCCGCCACGCGCCCGGGGATGAAGCTCGGATGCGCGCCTTCCTTGATGGTGCCCTTGATTTGCAGGCGATCGAGCACGTATTCCACCAGTTGCCGAATTTCAGTGTAGTCTGCCTTCGGGTGGCTTGTGACGACGGAAAGCATCTTTGTCTCAGAAACTCCCGTTTCCTGCGTCTTGTCATGCATGAACACCGTGCCGATGCCGAAAAGGCGATGGGGATAATCATGATGCTTGTTGATTTTCAGGACGTCCATAAGCGAAGGAGTCATCCACGCGCGGAGGGCGTTGTAATCCGCGTTCAACGAATTTGAAAGCTCAACAAGCGGCCATTCGCGCAGTATCGCCGTGGTCTGCGATGCCGCGCTCACGATGTGGAACGTGTTGGTCTCGAGCAGGCCGAGCCCGATGAGCGTATCAACGACCTGCTGCTGGAAAACGTACAAGGGCGATTCCTGCGCAATCGTGGCGACGTCGGGAATCGCCGCTTCAACGTTCTCAAATCCCGCCGCGATGGCCAAGTCTTCGGTGAGGTCGCACTCGTGCATGACGTCCACGCGATAGGGTGGAATGAGCACGTCGCTGCCCTTGCTTCCGTAGCCCATCTTCTCGAGTAGTTTCTTTGCGTCAGCGTCGCTGAAGTGCGTGCCGAGCATCTTGTTCGCGTACGCAACGTCAAACGTGTGCGCCGCTGAAGCGGTGTCCGGCGTCATGATTTTTTTCGTGCCGTACTTGAGCGTGACTTCGTGGATTTTTCCTCCGCCATCCGCGAGCGCGGTCACGATGATGTTGAGCAATTGCTGAAGATGGTGCAAGTCAAACCCGGAGCACTCGATGAAGACGTCCTTCGTCTTTCCCGTCACGCGGCCGGTCTGCTCGCTGTTGATGATGGGCGGCATGCTCAGGATGTTGTCCTTGGCGTCGATGAAAATCGGATACTTGTCCGCATCCTCCAACAGGGACGCATACGCCTTGCCCGTCGGATGATGTTCGAGAATTTGTCGGGCAGTCATGGGCTTGCCGGCCTCGAGCGGCTGGAACTTGATGTCCTCGGGCTTGCGCGCCGTGTAGCGGATGGGCCACGTGATGACGTCAAGCGGGTACACGCCGATGGCCGCCTTCTTGCGGTTGCGGCAGAACGTCGCGTGGAGCTTTTCCTGGAACTGGATGAGATTCTTGAGGGCGGCATCGTCGAATTTGATGCCGGTCACGACCGCGCACGCCGTGAACGGGCGCACCTTGGCGACGCTGGCATCGATATGCACTTCGTAATTTGACTTGGCGCTCGCATAGGTTCGAAGACCTTTCCTGATTCCCAGGAATGCCTTGAGCGCGCGCGCAATGCCCTGCTCGTGCAGGTAGTCAGGACGGTTCGGCGTGATTTCGAGCACGACGTCATCGCCGGAAATCGCGTCTACGCCCGCGCCCATCATGGTGAGCCGGTCAGCAAGCTGGTCTG
The DNA here is from genome assembly GCA_035476335.1 of Binatia bacterium. Lineage (GTDB taxonomy): Archaea > Nanobdellota > Nanobdellia > Woesearchaeales > ARS49 > DSQK01. The sequence goes on from DATILO010000039.1 coordinate 2,111, forward strand.
CCGAAAATTTCTTTCCGATGAGCGCTTCCAACCGCCGCTTGCTGAACGTGACGCCCGCCATTTACCGCACCCACGTCTTGATTTCGCGCAACTGCTTGAGGTCGTTGCGGTAGAGTTCGCGCAAGTCCGTGATGTTGTAGTATTGCGTGATGATGCGCTCCATGCCCTGCCCCCACGCGAGCACGGGAATGTCGTGGCCGAGCAGCGGAATCGTGACTTCGGGGCGAAAAATTCCTGCGCCGCCGATTTCCACCCATTCATTCTTGAGGGGGTGCCAGCCGTGCACTTCCACGCTCGGCTCGGTGTACGGATAATACGAGGGCACGAGCCGGATTTTCTTGAAGCCGAGCTTGCCGTAGAATTCCTCGAGATACCCGAACAAGTGACGTACATTCGCTTTCGGGTCGACGACAATGCCCTCGACCTGGTTGAACTCGAACAAGTGCTTCCAGTCAAGCGTTTCGTTGCGGAAAACGCGACCGAGAGCAAAGAATTTGGCAGGCAGGTCTGTCTGTTTCAATCGCGCGAGCGTCTGCGCGCTCAACGCGGTCGTGTGCGTGCGGAGCACGTTCTTGCGCGCAATGTCTTCGCTCCACGCCGAGCCCCAGCCCGTGCTTCCGGTGTCGCCGCCGTTCTCGTGCACGGCCTTCACTTTCTTGACGAGCGCGGGAGCGGGAAGCTTGCCTGCCGCGGGATTCTTGATGTAAAACGTGTCCTGCAAGTCGCGCGCCGGATGGTCCTGGGGAACGAACAGCGTGTCGAGATTCCAGAAGGACGTCTGGAGCATCGGGCCTTCCATCTCGGTGAAGCCCATGTCGAGCCAGATTTTCCTGATGTATCCCATCGCCTCGTTGACAAAGTGTTTCCTGCCGCCGGAAATCTTCGGCACTTGCACCGTGACGTCATACCTGCGGAATTGCTTGTTGCGCCATTGTCCCGAGCGAAGGAGTTCGGTGGAAAGCGTTTCGATGACGTTGACGTCGCCCACTCCGGCAGCCACGAGCTTTTCGCCGTCGGGCGTGAGCTTCGCGATTTTGTCCTTGCGCTGTTCAACGGTCACGAGCTGCTTGCGCCGCTTGAGGTCGTCGAGCAACGCCTTTTCGTCTTTCGTAAGCGCGTCAACGGTCAGCGGAAACGTCTTGGTGAAGAATTTTTCTTCCGGAAGCTCGGACTTCAGCGCGGCCTGGCCTTTCTCGGTCAGCTTGACAACCAGGTCCTTCTCCTTGCGGAGCAGGATGAAGCCGCGGTTGCGCAGGAAACCGATGCAGGCGTTGACTTCCTCTCGGGAGAGTCCTGACTTTTTCAGGAGCTGCTCGAGCGAAAGCTCTTTCGCCGCAAGCGATTCGAGAAAGTGGCGTTCGGGCAGGCCTTTCTTTTGGTACGCCCTGCCATTGGCGTCAAGCGTCACGACCTCGCGCGGCTCCACGGCAACGGTCGCGAGCTTCTTGTTCTCGAGCCATTGCAGGGCGCGCACGACTTCGACATCCTTGAGCCCGGTAGCCGAGACGAGCGATTCGACCGTGCGATGCTTCGCAAGGGCAGGAAGTGTCTTCCGCTCAAGCGGATGCAACGTTGCAGCTACCTTCTTGACGTCCATAGAACCGGAGACTCCGGCGCCTCACTTAAAAGGCGCGGGCTTCATCTGCTTCCACGCGTTGTCGAACAGGTTCTCAAGCGTGTTCGCAAAGAACGGCGTGCTCACCCAGATGCCCAAGTCGTACGTCGGGTGCACTTCAGCGTCATCCAGCGGCATGAAAATGAGTTCCTTGCCGTCGACGATGCAGAAACGTCCCTTGCTGTCCGTGTTGCGCACTTCGGCAACGCTCGAGACGTCCTTCACGGCGTCCTTCGTCTCCTTGCTGAGCGGAGCCGCGATGCGGATGCGGACACCCTTCTTCTTGAGCTTTTCGAACGTGGGCTTGAGCCCCTCAATTTTGCGCATGAACCCTTGCGAGGTCGTCATGATGGTGACGCTCTGCTGGGCGTTGCGGATGGTGAGCTCGAGGTGGTTGTAGAGGTTGTGCCGTCCGCGCAGACTTCCGGAGAGGTCTGCGGGTTCGACCAGCTCAACGCCCTGCGTGTGCAGCACGTTCAGTTCGCCGAGCACATCGGTCGTCTTGAGTTCCTCGAGACGCTTGATGCGGTCGATGGCCTCGTCCTGCATGTTCTTCTTGACGCGTTCCACGACTTCTCCGGGAGCGACGGCAATGTACTTGATGGGCTTGCCGAGCTTCATCACGACAAAACCCTTCTTTTCGAGCGATTCGAGAACGTCATAGCTTCGCGAGCGCGGGACGTTTGCAATGTCGGACAGCTCTCCTGCCGTCGAGACTCCGCGAGATAGGAGCGCGGTCCAAATCTTCACCTCATAGAGGTTCAACGCGAAGAACCTGCGCAGTTTACTGAGAAATTCCTCCTTTACAATCATCGACATCCTCCCCCTTTTCTAGTCACAACACTTTGTGATTTATCGGGGGTAAAATCACCCGTTACTTAAATGTTACGATTTGTGTGCCCCGACACGTCAGGCCTCAGGGGAAGTGATAACCTGACGTATGCACTCAGTAGTAGCGACGTGTCGATGCTATTTGAATATTATGGTAGTTGAGAATAGAAATCAGAGCCGGTACCTCAGCAGCGCCGCGATGCCGCCAAGACCGTCGAGCTTTCTCCCGCCCTCGTGCTTGCTGCTGACAATGACAATCGTGCCCTGCGCATCGTCAACGGCATGCAGGACGCGCTCCACTGCAGAGAACGTTCCATCGGCGCGCGTCTTCGTGATGAGGCCGTCCGTGACGAGTAACGTCGTCACGGCTCCTGCTTCGGCTGCCGCACTCACTTCGGCGAGCCCGTACGCCACGGC
>DATILO010000040.1:0-2374 GCA_035476335.1 Binatia bacterium
GGTCAGCGCACCGCTCTCCGACTGCTCGACGGTGAGCGGCCAAAATAACATTAATGCGTATTACTTTTCTGATGGAGACTATTCCGGACTTTACGAAAATATCACGCCCGTCAACTCATTCAGGGTTGTTTTCAACAAGTACCTTAAAACCAATTACTCACTCCTCCCTGACCGTATTGACCTCAACGGCACGCGGACAAGTGATGATGATTAACCGTTCTTGGTGCAGCAGTTTTCATCCGAGAATTATTGCCTAGTTCCGGTTGAATCTCACCGCTATCTCGCTGGCGGGAGATTAACCTTTTTCTGCGTCTGCAGTTGCGCCCGACGGTCAATGATTTCGCCGAGCTGCAGCAGGTTCACGACTATCGCGAGCACGTAGAGCTTCACGCGCTTAAGGCAGTCCTTGTTGAACGAGACTTTCTTGCCGTCGCGGAAAAAGAACATGCTGAGCCAAACACGATACTCGGGGAACAACGAGAAAAAAATCCAGTGGAGCGGGTAGTGCAGCAGCCTGAAACGGATGCAGTTCCGCTTCGTGATGTAGTACGTGAACAATGATTCGACCTTCTTCAGGGTGGCGCCGTGGTCGTGGAAAAGAAACAAGTCATGGATGAAGTGGACGTCATATCCCGCATAGCTTGTCCGTAATGAGAAGTCGTTCTCCTCGCTGTTGAACGGAGTATACTTCTCGTCAAAGCCGCCGATCTTGAGGAAGACTTCGCGGCGGACGAGGCATGCTGCCATGGCGGCAACATCAATCGTGCCATCCTTCTCGTGGTCGAAGGGCTTGATGTAGCTCATGGTGAGCCCGTTGAATTGCAGCATCCCGCCGCGCTGGATTCTTCCGGAGGGCGTTTTCAGCGAGCAGCACGTCATGCCGACCTTCGGGTCCTGCATCGGCTTCAGGAGCTTCTGAATCCAATCCGGGTCCGTGATGATGATGTCGTCGTTAAGCGGGATAAAAAACTCGCTCGTGCCTTGCACAATGCGTTCCTGCACGCCCCAGTTCATCCCTTTCGGATAACCGGTATTGTACGGAATCCTGATGAAGAGAACCTTCTCGTTGTTCGCGTACTTTTTCTCGGCCTGCGTCAGCGATTTGTCCACGCTGCCGTTATCCGCAAAGACAATCTTGTAATTGCGGTAGGTGGTCTTGTCAAGAATAGACTGGACACACTTGTCGACGATACCCTCGCCGTTGTAGTTGAGAATGACGATTTCGACCACTGGTTCATCCATGCTAACCCACCACGACGACCGCGCCGAAGGGGCTTTAAAAAGCTTATGGATGGTTGCGCTGCACAAGCTATTTAAACCGTGCTCCTTGCCGAGAGCCCATGGAGCACACCCGCGTTTTCCTGCGCGCCACGGGCACCCTGTTCTTTGCATCGCTGCTGGCAGCAGGCGTCGGATACCTGCTCAAGATGGTCCTTGCGCGGAACCTTTCGGTCACGGAATTCGGGCTCTTTTCCGCGGTTTTCGCGTTCGTCAGTCTGTTCGTCGGCTTTTCCGACTTGGGCATGGGCACCGCGGCCGTCAAGTACATCGCACAATTCAATGTCGAAAAGAAACCGCAGGACACCAAGAATGCGCTCCTTTACCTGTTCATCTTCCAGCTCGCATTTCTCGCCCTCGTCTTCCCCGCGCTTGCGCTGCTCACCCCGTTCCTGAGCGCGTCGTATTTCAAGGACCCTGCAGCCGCCGGCGTTTTGTTCGTGCTCCTCGTTGCATTCTCCTTTTCCCTTTTTGAGGCATTCTTTGCCACCGCCTTCCACGGCTTCAAGCGCATGGCATTCTTCTCCACCATCAACATCCTGGAACCCACGCTCGTGCTCGCAGGCGTCCTCGTGCTCTTTCCGTTGGGCTTCCATGTCCTGGCACCGGCGTATGCGTATCTCTTTGCGTTTGCGTTTGCGCCGTTGCTGTATCTCCTCATGTTCCGCAAAACCTTCCCTGCGTTTTTCCAGATTCCCGCGCGCTGGGACCCGGTGCTGGCACGACAGATGTTCTTCGCAGGCATGTCCAACCTCGTTGGGGGAGTGGGGGCCGTGCTCCTCACCAGTTCCGGCACGCTCCTGTTGACGTACTTCCGGCCGTTGGCGGACGTCGCGATTTACAGCGTTGCGATTTCGGTGGCGAGCATCATGCGGCAGATCCCCAAGGTGTTGTCGCTGATGCTCCTTCCGGTCTCGTCGGAATTATACACGACGAAAGACCCCCAATTGGGCTCAGGCATCATGCGGCTCTACACCTACACCTTCCTCGTCAGCATTCCGCTGGTGTTCAGCATGATGTTCTTTGCGCGCATCATCATCACGATTCTTTTCGGCAGCACCTACGCGCTTGCGGAGCTTCCGTTGCAGATTCTTGC
>DATILO010000041.1:0-9553 GCA_035476335.1 Binatia bacterium
CAACGTCGTCATCGGCCCAAACGGCTCGGGCAAGTCAAACATCCTGGACGCGCTCTGTTTCGTGCTCGGCAAGACCTCTGCGAAGTCCATGCGCGCAGAAAAGACCAGCAACCTCATCTACAACGGCGGCAAGACCAAGAACCCGGCAAAACAGGCCGAAGTGAGCATCGTCTTCGACAACCGCAAGCAAGTCTTCCCCACGCCTGAAGACGAGGTCAAAGTGTCGCGCATCGTTCGCGCAGACGGCCAGAGCAAGTACAAAATCAACGGCAAGACGCGCACGCGCCAGGAAATTCTCGACTTGCTGAACCTCGCAAAGATTGACCCGGATGGCTACAACATCATCCTCCAAGGCGACATCGTGCACTTCTGCGAAATGCCTTCCGTTGAGCGCCGCCAGATTGTGGAAGAAATCGCGGGCATCGGCGTCTACGAGGACAAGAAAAACCACGCCTTGAACGATTTGGCAAAAGTCGAGGAAAACCTCAGCCAGGTCGGCATCATCCTCAAGGAACGCGAGTCCTACCTCAAGGACCTCAAGAAAGACCGCGACCACGCGATGAAGTTCAAGGAGCTCAACGACCGGCTGCGGCAGAACAAGGCAACGATGCTCAAGCGCCAACTCGACACCAAGAATAGGGACGTGACGAGTGTGGTCGAGAAGGTTTCAAGCTACCGCGCGAAATTCGACAAGCTCCAAGGACAGGTGAAGGCGACACGCGACACGATTCAAGGGAAGCGCGGCGAGATGTCCCAGATTGACCAGGAAGTCCAGCTGAAGGGCGAGCAGGAACAGGTCGCGATGCAAAAGGACATCGAACAGCTCCGCATCGACATCGCCACCGGCAAGACCAAGCTCGGCGCATCGCATACGGAGCTCGGCAGAATCGGGCAACGCCGAGAGCAACTCTCCCAGTCGCTGGAAGAACTCAACGGCAAGGTCAAAGAATCGCGCGCGCAGAAGGAAGACCTTGACGGACGCAAGGTCTCGCTCCAGAAAGAGCTCGCGGCGCACGAGCAAAAGCTCGCGGCGTTCAAGAAAAAGCACCAGCTTGGCGAGGAAAGTACGATTGACCACGACATGCTCACGCTCGACCAGCACGCCGAGGAAAAGCAGAAGAAACTCTCCCAGCTGCGCGAAGAACAGCAGAATCTCCTCCGCGAAAAGGACAAAATCGAATTCCAGCTCCAGACGATTGACCAGCAAATCGAGAAAGTCCAGGAGCTCGAGAAGGAGCATACGTCAGAAATCAAGGCGCTCAAGCAGAAGAAGGACGAATTCAAGAAAGCCGTCCTCGAGCTCAACCAGCTCCTCAACGGCGACTCGCGGATGGCCGCCGAGCTCGCGCAGTCAAAGCAGCGATTGCTCAAGCTCTCCGAAGAACTCGCCCGGTTGGAAGTCCGCAACGCGAGCGTGCAGGAAGCCGTTTCCGGGAATGTCGCCGTCAAGAAGGTGCTCGAGAACCGCCAACAGCTCGGCGACATCTACGGAACCGTCGCGGAACTCGGCAACACGAGCAAGGAGTACAGCTTCGCGCTCGAAATCGCCGCCACGAACCGCATCAACAGCATCGTCGTGGAAGACGACAAAGTGGCAGCGAAATGCATCAAGTACCTCAAGGAAAACCGCTTCGGCACCGCGACATTCCTGCCGCTGAACAAAATCAAGGGCAACCCCGTCAGGCCCGAGAACAAGGAACTCACCAAGGAAAAGGGCGTCATCGGGTTCGCCATCGACCTCATCAAGTTCGAGCCGAGATTCAAGGAAGTCTTCTCCTACGTGTTCGGCAACACGCTCGTCGTGCAGAACATCGAGATTGCGCGCAAGATCGGCATCGGAAAAATCAAGATGGTCACGCTCGACGGCGACTCCGCAGATGTCTCCGGAGCGATGGTCGGCGGCTACCACGCGAAGAAGCAAGGCGCGTTCAAGGAGCAGGAACTCTCGTCAAGCATCGAGGACATCCAGGCGCAGGTCGCGAAGCTCCAACACTCCGTTTCCAAGCTCCAGGCGGACAAGACCGAGAATGAGGAAAAAATCTACAAGCTCCGCGAATTCAAGGCGAATGTGGAAGGCGACATCATCAAGACCGAGAAATCACTCCACCTCGACACCTCCGACATGGAGGCGAGCAGGAGCTACAAGGACGAGCTCAAAAAGCATCTCGCGGAAGCATCCAAGAAGCTCGACGCAATCACCGACACCATTTCCGAAGCAACCTCGGAGCTCGCGCAGCTCAAAATCAAGAAGCAGCAGCTCCACGACAAGATTGCCGAGCTCCGCAAGCCCACGGTGATTGCGGAACTCAACGCCTACGAAGAGCACCGCAAGAAGCTGTCCGACCAAATCATCCTCATCACCGCCGACGTGAAGAACCTCGACGCGCAGCTCTCCGAGCATCTCGTGCGCGACCAGGAAAACACGAAAAAAGTGCTCAAGGACCTCGAGCAGGAATCCGAGCAGTCCAAGGCCGACGCGAAAACGCTCGAAACGACCGTCAAGGAACAGGAAAAATCGCTCAAGCAGAAGGAAAAGGCGCAATCCGAATTCCAGAGCAAGTTCAAGGACCTCTTCACGCGCCGCAACAAGCTTTCCGACGAAATCACTGCATTGGAAAACAAGGCGTTCACCGTCGAGGAAAACAGCCGCAAGGAAGAGCTCCAGATGAACACGCTCAGCATCGAAGAAGCCCGCTTGAAAGCAGAGCAGGCAGCAATGGTTGCCGAATTCGCACCGTACGAGGGCGTTGAATTGACGGACAAGCCCGACGACGTCCTTGCGAAGGAAATCAAGGAAGCCGAAAAGATGCGCGAGAACATCGGCAGCGTGAACATGCGCGCGCTCGAAATTTACGACACGGTCGAGAAGGAATACCAAACGCTCACGCAGAAAAAGGACGTCCTGGTCAAGGAAAAAGAAGACGTCGTCAACCTGATGAACGAAATCGAGGGCAAGAAGCGCGAACTCTTCATCCAGACGCTCGCCGTCGTGAAGCAGAACTTCGTTTCCATCTTCAACGCGCTTTCGACAAAAGGCGAAGCTGACCTGGAACTCGAAACCCCTGAGAATCCATTCGAAGGCGGTCTCAACATCAAAGTGCGATTGACGGGTAACAAGTTCCTCGACATACGCTCGCTGTCCGGCGGCGAGAAGACCATGACTGCTCTCGCGTTCATCTTCGCCATCCAGGAGCACGCGCCCGCGAGCTTCTACATCCTCGACGAAGTCGATGCCGCATTGGACAAGCACAACTCGGAGAAGCTCTCGAAACTCATCAAGCAGTACTGCGCGCGCGCCCAGTACATCGTCATCTCGCACAACGACAACGTCATCGGCGAGGCATCAACGCTCTACGGCGTTTCCCTCGGCGACCACGGGATTTCGAACATTGTCAGCCTCAAGATATGAAGCGTATCTTTATCGTGCATGGATGGGAATTCTCGCCCGAAATGAATTGGTATCCCTGGCTGAAGAGGGAGCTGGAAAAGAAGGACTTCAAAGTGCTTGTGCCTGCAATGCCCAATCCCGAAGCACCAGTCATCAAGACCTGGGTTGATGCGCTTGCACACGCCGTGGGAACTCCTGACAAACAGACATTCTTCATCGGCCATAGTATTGGTTGCCAAACAATTCTTCGCTATCTGTCAACGGTCACATCATCGGTCGGTGGTGTCGTTCTCGTTGCACCCTGGCTTACGTTAAGCGACGCTGCACTTCCTGATAAGAACTATCGCGCCATTGCAAAACCCTGGTTAGAGACACGCATCAAGCAAGCCAATATTCTGCAACATGCTGGACCCATTATTGCTATTTTCTGTGACGATGATCCCTACGTGCCGATGGAGAACGAGCGAAAATTCAAGGAATCATTTGGAGCAGTAACAAAAACTATCTCTGGCAAAGGACATTTTACGAGCGAGGATGGGGTGACTGAAATTCGTGAAGCATTAGCGGCACTTCTAGAACTGTCAACATGAAGCGCGTGATTCTCGTGCACGGCTGGGACGGCTCGCCGAAGCGTGATTTTCTTCCCTGGTTGAAAGAGAAGCTCGAAGAGCATCACTTCAGGGTGTTTGCGCCGCAGATGCCCGAACCCACCGTTGCCGCATGGGTTGCTCATCTTGCAAAAGTCGTCGGCAAACCCGACAAAAACACGTTTTTCGTGGGACACAGTCTGGGCTGCATCGCGATTGCGCGCTACCTCGCGTCACTGCCAAGCAAGGTCGGCGGCTGCGTGCTTGTCGCGGGCTTCAGCAGCACGAAGGAACCTGAGCTCAAGGAATTCACGACGCTGCCGCTTGACTGGGAACGCGTCAAGGCCGTTTCCCGCTTTGTCGCAATATCGTCGGACAACGACAGCGAAGTGACGCGAAAGCAGAGCGATGATTTCGCGAAGAAGCTCAACGCGCACGCCATTCTTGAGCCCGGGTTCGGGCATTTCTGCGACGACGACCACATCAAGGAAGTGCCGAGCGTCCTCAACGCCGTGCTTGAGCTCGCAGGAGATTAATTTTCTATAAATCTTAAATACCATGACGCCTTAGAAAAAACCATGGACGTCATCAGCAAGGATGAATTCGTCCAGGGGTTGAACCGGTACCTTGCGCGTATCCTCGACGGCCAATTGTTCATTCATCCGCTCGACTCGCTCTACGGCATCGGTTGCGACGCGACGAATTCGCAGGCCGTACTTCACGTTCGCGAGGCGAAAGGACGATTCAGCAAGCCGTTCTGCATCATCGCGCCGAGCAAGCACTGGATTCGGACGAATTGCGTCATCACGCACGCAGCAGAACGCTGGCTCAATCGCCTTCCGGGACCCGAAATGCTCGTTCTCGAGCTCAAGCGGAAGTATGCGGTCGCTCCTGAAGTGAATCCGACGCAGGAAACCATCGCGGTCCGGATGCCCGCGCACTGGTTCACCAAAGTCGCACAGGTGCTCGGACGGCCTCTGGTCACCACGACGGCCAATCACGTGCATACCAGCATCATGACCTCGCAGGAGGATTTAGACCCCGAGATTGCCAAACACATCGACTTCATGATTTACGAAGGCGTCAAGAAGCTGCATCCCACGCCCGTCATCGAGCTCACCGACTCGGATTTCTACGCGGGAAAGATTTATAAGGCATCCGTCAGGAAATAATCCTGTGAAAATCCTCGCCGTCGGAGACGTCCATGCAGACAAGGCATTCATCAAGAGTCTTGCCGAGCAGGCAGAGCACGAACAGGTTGACCTCGTCGTGCTTGCCGGAGACCTGACGTACGGTGACCAGTCGACGGAAGGCATTATCGGACCCTTTGCCGCAAAAGGCAAGCGCGTCATGCTCGTGCACGGCAACCACGAGACGCCCGCCACCGGTGAATTTCTGGCGAACCTTTACGACGCCACAAACCTGCACGGCGCAAGCGTAGAATTGAACGGCATCGGCATCTTTGGGGCGGGCGGAGCCGCCATCGGTCCCAACCCGACAAGCCCCATTGACATTTACGAACACCTGAAACACGCGCACGAAAGCATCAAGCACCTGTCGCGCAAGCTCATGGTCGTCCACGAGCACCCGAGCGATTCGAAGATGGAAATGAACGGAATGTTCCCGGGCAGCTGGGCGGTGCGCAAGGCCGTGGAGAAATTCCAGCCCGACATCGCGATTTGCGGCCACATCCACGAAGCCGGCGGTATTGAGGAACGAATTGGGAAGACGCGCGTCATCAACGTTGCGCGTAAGCCGAAAATTCTCGAGCTATAATTTCTGCGCCGTGCAAGGTCAAGTCCTCATCAAGCACGACGAATACCGGCATATGTTCCAGTCGCATCGGGCTGTTGAGGAACCTGCGCAGAAATCTGCGCTTGAGCTCGGGAAGCACGTGCCGCACGATGTTTCCCGCGAGGTACACCCCACCGCGCGCCGTGAGCGCAAGCCGCTGGGCTTCTCCCGCAAGAACGTCGACGAACAGCTCAACGGCGCCTACGCTCAATGGGTCGTGGCGCAGCGCGGCTTCCGTGATGGCGCGAGGCCCCTGTTCTCGGATTGCGTCCCGCACGCGCTCATCCTGCTGCGCAAACTGTTCGTGTTTCAGGAAGTCATACAAGGCAAGGAGGCCGCGTCCGGAAAGAATTGCTTCAACACTCGTGTCTTCTTTGGTGTCGTGTAAGAAACGCTTGAGGTCCCATTCCACTGCCGTGCGCGGCGCAAAATCCGCATGTCCGCCTTCGCTCGCGAATACGTGACCGTCGTGGATAATGGCTTCACCCAATCCGGTGCCGGGAATGATGAGCACGCTGTTCGCGGATTCGGAAGCACGCGCAAGCGGCACCACATCACGAGGAGTGAGTCGTGCGAGTCCGTATGCTGCGGCTTCCACATCGTTGAGCAACCGAACCTTGCACTTCAGGAGGCGCCCAAGCGCGGTCTCATCAAGCGTGAGGCGCGCGTTCGTGAGCCGCACCTTGCCGTGAACGACCGGACCCGCGGCACCGAAGACCGCCGCGCGGAAGGGGCCATGTTGCTTGAGAAACGACTTGAGCATGACCTCAAATGAGCGCGCCGGAGCCACGTGCTTGGCGACGAGAACGCGATTTTCAAAGGCGGCAAGACGGACATTCGTCGCTCCCACATCGCCCACGAGGACGCGCGCCATGTCAGTACTTCTTCAACAGGTCGGTGACGCTCGCGCCAATGCAACAGGGCAAGGCGAGCGCGAGCATGAGGTAGCGCAGATGAATCTGGCTCGCGACCAAGTAGTTGAGCCCGTAGAGATAGATGAGGAACACGGACACGAAAAAGCCGACCGCGACATAGGCAACGATGCGCTTGCCCCAGAACTGGCCGAAGTGCCGCTTGTCCTTGTCGTGGACACGCGCATAGCCGATGTAGTAGATTTCCATCGTGAGGATGACTGCGATGGAAATGAGCATTGCAAGCGCGTGGTTGGGCGTCAGCTTTGCCGTGACATCAATGAAAAGCCCTTTGGGAACGAACGGCAGCCCGAACAGCAACGCTCCGAAGAGCGAGCCGACCACGTGGCGCATGTTGAAATGGTCGGGAACGCGCTCGAGCGTGTTGCGGATAGAATCGAGGTCACTATCAATATGTTTCAGCGTCGCGGTCTTCTTCATCCTAGTAGACTTCTACCCCGACATCAGGGTCGGGCTTCTTGGGATTGCCCCAGATGTCAACGACCTGGGGCTGCTGTGCAGTGGGAGATGGCGCGTCCTGCGTGGGCGGATTGTCCATCGGCAACGTCGGCACTGCCGGAGCGTTGTCACCGAAAATGCCGGCGAATGCAGCGGAGGAATCGGCTACGGGCGGCGAAGATACGGCTGCATTCTCGCCAACAAGGTGTTTCAGCAGGTCGATGACCTTCCGGATATGCTCGTGAGAATCGGTTGTCGTATTAATCGTGATTTCCATGTCGCCTCTCTTGGGTTTGCGAGAGTGCTGCTTCTTTAAAAACGTTTGCTCGAGCGACAAAGATTTATAAAGCGAGGTTCCATCGACGATAAAAAATGATGAGGAATTGGCTCGCATTCACGGCGCTTCTTATTCTCCTGATACCGGCCGTTTCCGCTTCACTGACTGATTGCGCCCCGAGCGCACATCTGCTTTCTGGAATGTCCAGTGGCGACGGTTCCTGGGCGCGGGATACGGGTGATGCCTCGGCATGCGCAATGCCCAGTCTTGTTCCTCCTGACATAAACACCGGGCCCACTATTGCTGACTTCGGTTCCTGTGAGCAGGTCATCACGGGGAAGGGAAACTACAACCTATCCGCTGATCTCAACTGCGGCACGGAGGAAAATGGACTGTATTTCTTCAAGAACGCATCGGGAAGCACGCTCGACTGCCACGGATATGCCATTCACGGAGACAATGGAACGGTTGGTGTCTATCTTGGCGGCGCGACAAAGATTACCCTCAAGAACTGCACCGTTGACAATTTCGCGATTGGAGTCTGGTTCGACTCGGCATCAAAGAACACCCTCACCGGATTCAACATCAGCAACGGACAATACGGTCTGCTCATGTCTAACGCCAGCGGAGAAACCATTACTCACCTCCTCGCGACCAACAACACCCTCGGCATTGCCACGGAAACCGTTTCAAAAAGCAAATTCACCACCATTGACACTTCCGGTAATCTAATTGGGATAGATATCCTGAGCTCCCCGAGCAATACGTTCAAAGCGGTCAATGTGAGCGGAAACGGCGCGGGCCTCCTCCTCGACAGTTCCCCGAAAAGCGCCTTCACCAATCTCATTGCCAACGACAATATCGACGGCAATGGTATTACCTTGTCCAACACGACCAGCAGCACCTTCAAGATTGTGACTGCGGAGAACAATGCGGGAAATGGCATGTATCTCCTCACCTCATCTTCGAAGAACAAATTCACCGGCGCCAACACCAGCGGCAATACTTTCCCGGGCATTTATGTGTGGGAATCGAACAGCAACACCTTTACCACCATCATCTCCAATGATAACAGCGACGTAGGTGTTGTCATTGACACGGCGACGAAAAACACGTTCAAGGGCATCACGGTCCTCGACAACACCAACGGCTCCGGCATCGCCATGTACGACTCGAACAGCACCTCGATTAAGACCATCAATGCAAGCGGCAACAACGGCAATGGGTTGTACCTCGTTGATTCTTCTCAAAACAAATTCGACCACGTCGCGGCGAATCTTAATGTGTATCCCGGCATCTTCTTGACCGACTCCCATCGGAACACGTTCAAGACTGTTACTGCAAGCCAAAACAACGATGCAGGGGTCTGGATTGAGTTCTCCGAGAAGAACTCGTTCATGCAGGTGATTGCCAACGAAAACGCAGCCTCGGGATTTGTCCTTGACGATGCAACGAACACGACATTGAAGTCAGGTACCGTCGCGAACAACACCGGCAACGGAATGTATCTCATTTCCGAATCGACCGGCAACACCATCCAAAGCAACAAGTTCCTCGAAAATGGCGTTCCTGGATTGTACTTTAATGATACCTCCGGATTGAACACTGTGCGCAAAAACAAGATATGTCTTAATGGATTCGGTGACATTTACGCAGAAAGCGCCCAAAAGCCCAGCGCGGGCAGCACCGGCGACAACACGTGCGACGACTGCACCGGCGACGCTACAATCTGCCCCTGTGCCACGGCCTGCTGATTCTTGTTAAAATATTTTGCCTGCGGAGAAAGCACTGGACAGATGAGCATAGCAGATATAAACAAAGATGGTCTTTGCTCAATGATGGTTCCTACGCACCTTCTTTCCGACTTCGCAGAAGTTTGTGGAATCCACGCGGGGGACGGCTGGATGTCCTCCTACAATAATGAGGTTGGGTATGGGACTGCAGTTTACGAGAAAGACTATTTTGTATTCGTTTTGAATCTTTACAGCAAGATTTTTCCGATGCAATACATTCGTCTGCTCTGGAGAAACGCTTTGGAATTGAGATTTCAGTCGCGAGCAAGTCAAAAGATGCTTATGGACGTTGGTTTTCCCCGAGGTCCAAAGCTGGATGGATTATTCATACCTGCCTTTGTAAA
>DATILO010000042.1:0-3359 GCA_035476335.1 Binatia bacterium
CTCGATGAATTGGATTCCGGCGAGGAGCGCGTCATCACGTACAAGATTCGCAGCAAATTAAGCATTCTCGGCCAGATGCGGCTCCCGGTTGCGGTCACGAAGTGCACCACCGCGCGCGGCGAGCGGCGTACGAAGTCGAACATTTCTCAGATCGGGTTTGGGCAGTGAATCATAACCCTTAAAAAGGCGAAGCGTTACAGTTGCCGTATGAGAAAAGGTTTCATCGTCGGAGCCGTCGTGCTGGTTGCGGTTCTTGCGCTGCTCTACTTCGCGGCCATCAAGCCCGCGCTGGACACGCCGAAGGACCCGTTGCAAATCAACCTGCGCGACCACAACAACCTCGCGATGCACATCCATCCTTTTCTTGAAATCATCATCAACGGCAAGTCCTTTCCCATTCCCGCAAACATCGGCATCACTGACGCAGGGATGCGCGTCATCCACACGCACGACAGCACAGGAAAACTCCACGTCGAATCACCGTATCCGACCTCGCTCTACCTGAGCGACTTCTTCAAAATCTGGGGCAAGCGCTTCGACGACCAGTGCATCTTTGACAACTGCAAGGACGACACGCACGACCTGAAGATGTACGTGAACGGCGAGCCGAGCGATTTGTACGGCGCATTGCTCCTGCGCGACGGGGACCGTATCAAAATCGTCTATGGAGCACCATGACCAAAATCACCGTGAAAGCAATCGTACACGCACCCATCGATAAGGTATGGACGTTCTGGAACGAACCTCAGCACGTCAAACACTGGAATTTCGCATCGCCCGACTGGCATTCGCCCTCCGGACAGAACGATTTGCGAACCGGCGGAAAGTTCTCGTTCCGCATGGAAGCCAAGGACGGCAGCGCAGGATTTGACTTCGGCGGCACGTACGAGCTGGTGAAGAAGCACGAACTGATTGTCTACCGGATGGGCGACGGCAGGCGCGTGCACGTGTCGTTCAAGGCACAGGGCAACGAAACCGAGATTGTCGAGACATTCGACTCCGAACCCACGCACACCCTTGAACAGCAACAGTCAGGTTGGCAGTCCATTCTCAACAATTTCAAGAAGTACGCGGAAAGCAAAAAGTAAAAATATCCCCCCTCCCAGATTTGAACTGGGGACCTTGCGGGTTCTGCTGGCGCACGTTCATCCTTGGTCTTGAGGACCACGTCGGTGCGTGACTCTCGTCTACAGCCGCACGCTCTGCCGCTGAGCTAAGGGGGGCTGAGGGTGATTCGTTGAAAGTTGCTTTTAAACCTTCTGTTGTCGTTGAGTGCTGGCCGTTGGATTCCGCGTGAGTGCCGTTCCCAAGCAGGTTTGTCGTATCGTTGCTTTCGACTGAGTAAACGACGCCTCAAAACTGCCGGGGCAGAAATGCAAGGAACTCAACGACGCTACCAAGCGGCAGGGGGCCGTACAAGGTACTTCAAGCACGCAAAGGCACGGTAAATCAACGCCACTGCTTCTCACCATAACGTTTATAAACCGCGCTCTGAAAACGTCAATCAGTGCTCTGGTAGTCTAGCGGTTAGGATGGGACCCTGTCGCGGTCCCGACCCGGGTTCGAATCCCGGCCAGGGCGTCTGTTCAACCAGTAACGCCCCGCGGGCAACTGAAACGCATGTTCAAATGGGTGAATGATGAAGACTTGGAACGTCGCATCAGCATGACGGGTGTTGTCGCGGTTGCGTTCGTCAATGACACCGAAAAGGCGTCCCGCACTTTCCTCGACCAATTCCAGCAAGTTGCGACTGCATTTGATGGCGTCATTCCTTGCTATGCCCTCAGCGCGCAGGACAATCCGACTGCGTTGATGGAACACAAAGTCTACAAGCAGCCGACCACCGTCCTGTACCGCGACGGCAAGGAAATCGCGCGCTATGAAATCCTGTACGGACACCAAATGCTCTGTGAGCGCATCATTGCAGCGCTGAAGAAACCATGAAAGCAACCTTCGCAGCCGGATGTTTCTGGGGCGTGCAGCTCCTGTTTGACCAGACGCCGGGAGTTCTCTCAACGCGCGTCGGCTACACCGGCGGGACGATGAAGAATCCGACGTACGAAAACGTCTGCTCGGACGACACCGGTCACGCGGAAGCGGTTGAAATTACCTACGACGAAAAGAAAGTGAAGTACGAAAAACTCTTGGACATTTTCTGGGAGAATCACAATCCCACCACGCCCAACCGCCAGGGTCCTGACGAGGGCTCGCAGTACCGTTCCGCGATTTTCTACCACGACGAGGAGCAGAGAAAAATCGCAGAGCAATCAAGAATCGCAATCCAGAAGAAGTTCAAGGACAAAGTCGTCACGCAAATCGTGAAGGCCACGGCATTCTATCCCGCGGAAGAATACCACCAGAAATACCTGGAGAAGCGCGGACAGAAAACGTGCAGCTAGTTCAAGAAGTCTCGCTCGCGGCCCCGTCCTTGCGATTGCAGGACGAGAAATGAGATGTCAGTCTTGCCTTGGTTCGTGTTGATGGTTCCCTTGAAGCCGTGCCCGAAGTACGTGCCGATAAATCCTTTCTTTCCCGTGTTGACAAGCGTGCCTTCATAGCCCTCGCCTTTGACGGACTTGCGTTTCTGTCCTTTGTACATCATCGTTATTGCCGCGAGAGGCAGGCGCAGCCGTTCAATTTCGCTGAGGTAGATTGGTGAAAGTCCGAACGCGTACTCCCACATGGACGCACGTTCCTCGTTCTTGTCGAGCGCAACATAGACGTTGTCCTGTGCTCGGTAAAAGACGCGAATGTCATCGTCTTCAAAGATGGTGAACTCTTCTTCCATGACGACGAAGCGGCCTCCACCCCTATATAAGAGTTACCACCAGTCAGGAGCACAGCTTCCGAGCAACATTTATAATCTTCCCACACACTCGCCACTGCTGAGGTGAATCCTATGATGATGGGATGTAAGAAATGTCAGACAGCGTGCGGTATTGGTCTTTTGGTGCTTGGAATCATATTCCTGCTCAAGGACCTCGGCACCTGGGGATTCTGGGGAATCAATTGGTGGACCGCCCTGTTGATTTGGTGCGGCTTCGGCACCTTCATGCGCACGCGCTGCGATGACTGCCAGGCTGTTATTACCGGCAGAATGAAGAAATAAATTCAGTTTTTTCTTTTTATCTTTTCTTGCTTTTTGTTCATTCCGGCTGACGGAGAGCGCGTTGGCGCGTCCACGCGTACTGCGCCTTCCTGCCGGGCCGCATCAGAACCAGTCGCTCCGACGAGCCATTTGCGCCTTCTTGATGTTCTGGCGACGCGCGCGCTGCTGTGCAGGCGTGCTCATACGCCCGCTGATTTGACCGCCGCGGCGTCGTCCAATCATCGAACCGCGCATCTTGTATCTTGCCATA
>DATILO010000043.1:0-3328 GCA_035476335.1 Binatia bacterium
GACATCGTTCTCGAGGTTTTCAGCATCCTTGCTGCAATCCTCATCACGCTCGTCGGATATCGTGCGTACAAGCTGACCAAGGAGCCGCGATTTTTCTATTTCAGCCTCGCGTTCGGGCTCATCAGTCTCTCGTTCATCGCGCGCGCCGTCACGGCAGGAGTCGTGCTCTCGGAAGTCGGCGGTGTCGTCTCCACGGTCACGCAGGCATCCTTTGCCGCCATCGAGAGCATCTTCAGCATCGGGCGATTCTTCTATTTCCTGTTCGTGCTGTTCGCCTACTTGATTTTGTTCGTGCTGAGCATGCGCCTGGTCAACCGGAGAATCATCCTGCTCCTGAGCCTGTTCATGATTCTCTTTGCCGCGAGCGCCTTCAGCGCATCGGCGCTCATCTTCTACCTGGTATCGCTGTTCCTGCTCATCTTCATCACCTGGCAGTACCGCGACAACTACCTCGTGAAGCGGACGCCTTCGACCCTGCTTTCCACCGTGGCGTTCGCGCTCATGGTCGTCGAATTCGTCCTGTTCGTGGCCTCAGCACTGCTGATGCAGCCCCAGCTTGCGGCTGCGGCATATTTATTTAGACTCACGGCGTATGTGATACTCCTTGCCATGATCGTGCGAGTCTACGCAAAATAGGGGGTTATCAATGACTGAACGTAGAAGTCATTTGGAAATCGTGTATGACATCCTCAAGGCCATCCAGGACAAGGGTGGCAGCATCAAACCCACACACTTGCTGTACAAGTCGAACCTCTCCCACAAGCGCATGAAGGGGTATGTCGACGATTTGCAGAAAAAGGGGCTCATCTTCGCGGACGTCAAGGAAGACGAGCGAAGCATGTATCTGATTACCGACCAAGGGCTCAAGTTTCTCGAAGAGTACCGCAAGGTGAAAGAGTTCACGGACGCATTTGGGTTGTGATTGCCTGAAGGAGTAGCGTGAGCTCTAGGAGGCGTTCAATCCCGCTCCACGTCGTTGAGTTCCCCGGCAGTTTTGAGTCGTATTCTCAGAAGTCGATAACGAACGACCAACATCACCTAAGGCGGTAGCGACGCATTCAACGTGTCAACTACTTGCTTCTGAAGATGCTGAAGAACCGTGCCCAGAATCCTTCGGTCGAGGGCGGCGGCGTGGGTGCCTCGCCTGCTTCGGGCTTGGTCTCAGTGGATTGGGAACAGTCCTGCTTACACGAGTTATAGGACGAACCGTCCTTGCACGTGAAGATGATGCAGTTGTCCACATCCGTCATTTTCGTGCACGTGTTCGTCGTGTCGCCCTTCGTGACGCACTTCTGATAGGAGCAGCCGTGCTCGTCCTTCAGTGTCACGGCAACCGTGCCTGAAGCGCAGGACACTTGCGTCATCGCGGCGCACTTGTCGATGCACTTGACGAACTTGCACCCCTGCGAATCCGTGACCGTCTCGTAGGTCTTGCCGTATTCCTGGCACTTGAGAATTTGTGACTGGTATTCGCTCTCGGACTGGCACGCCGCGCTGCCACAGACAATGTAGGCGCAGTCGTTCGTGTCGGTCTTCTCATACGCAAACATGCCCTTCGTGCGGCATGTCGCGCGGTCGCTGTCCAGCTGCTCGCGCGTCGGGCACGTGGCTTCGTGCTCGAGGCAGCGCACCTGCGTGCAGTCGTGCTCATCCTTGTACGTGGTATAACTCAGTCCTGCTGCCTTGCAATTGGAAGCGGCACTATCGAGCTCGCTCTGCGTCGGGCACGTGTAGGTCTGGTCGGTGCACGTCACGTACTTGCAGTTGTAATAGTCATACGCGTAGGCGTAACCCTTGCCCGCTGACGTGCAGTCCGCGATGTGGGCGTTCAATTGTTCCTCGGTAGCGCACGTTTGTGCGAAGACCGTGGGAATGGAGAACAGGAAGATCGTCAGGAGTGCAAGCACGCGTTTCATACAACACCTCGTTTGGGGATGCAATGCGGCGCTCATTTATAAGTTTTCGCACAGGACAGCAAGACAGCAGAGATATAAAGGACCTCTGTTGTTGTCCGGCCATGATTCGCGAGAGCTTCATCTTTCTCCCGAAAGTAAAACAAGCGACAGAACGCAAGATTTGGACGCAGGCGCGCGACTGGAACGCATTCCTCGACCGAAAAGACATCGCGGGATTCTCCGAAAAGCGCAAGCAGGACGCGGACACCATCATCACGAGCGCCCGCGAGGCAACGCTCCAGGACAACGCGCGCTGGCTCGGACGTATTTTTCCCAAGAGCGACCATTGGCGGCTCTACGACCAATTCAAGGAACAGGCGGCATTCCTGGACATCGAAACAAGCCGCCCGGGAACCGTCACGCTCGTCGGCATCTATGACGGCCGTGAGACAAAGTCCTTCATCCACGGGTACAACCTCGACCGGCAGGCGCTCACCCAGGAGTTGTCCAAATACCAGATGCTCGTCACGTTCAACGGCGCAAGCTTCGACCTTCCGGTGCTCAAGCACTATTTCCAAATTCCCTTCGACCTGCCGCACGTCGATTTGAAACACGTGTGCGGCAAAGTGGGGCTCACCGGCGGATTGAAGTCCATTGAGAAACAAATGGGCATTCATCGCCCGGAAAGCATCAAGCACGTCCGAGGAGAGGACGCTGCCGAACTGTGGCGGTGCTGGAAAGCCACGGGCGACAAGGACTTTCTTGACATGCTGCTCACGTACAATGAGGAAGATTGCGTGAATCTGCAAACCATTGCCGCGCAGGTCATTCCTGAGCTCTGGATGAGCTTGCGGACGCCGCGTCCACAAACCGATTAATAACCAACATCCTTCTTCCCAGCATGGTTGATCTGCTCTATATCGCGGTCGTGTTCCTGGTGGTGGCGCTCATCGCGTACCTCGTGGGCGCGCGCGGGCTGGCGTGGTTCACCGCAGACATCGCGAAGTTCATCATCTGGCTCTTCGTGATTCTGTTCCTCATCACGCTCGTGATACGGTTCTTGTTCTAGCTATTTGTCCCACGGCAAGGGTTCGTTATGGGCTTCCATTGATTCGAGAAATCCAAGAATGGCATCCTTGATATTGCGGACTGCTGATGCTCGCGTCTTTCCTTGGCTGATGCAGCCAGGCATGTCCAGACATCGAACGACATACCAGCCGCTTTCGCCCGGAACGACGGAAATCCTGAAAGGATGCCTTCTCACGTGCACTTCCATGACCGGTTCCAGGCTTCCTTCGTATAAATAACTTTTCATAACAATTCCACGAACTCCTCAACGCTGAGCCCCGCGTCCTTGATGATGCTGCGCAGCATTCCCGTATCGAGTTCACGATGGTTAGGAATGCTCAGCCGCTTGCGGAACGGGTGGTACA
>DATILO010000044.1:0-6817 GCA_035476335.1 Binatia bacterium
CTTGCGACCTACGGGTTATGAGCCCGTCGAACACTCCAAGCTGTTCTACCCCGCTGAGGATACCTGAAGGCGGTTTTGGGGCTTTTATAAACCTTTGGGCGAGGGATTCACTCAGGCGCAAACCTTTAAAAGGCGTCCCGAGCAACGCATCGTAGTACCATTGCCACCGTGGCGCAACCTGGTACCGCGGTGGATTGCTAATCCACTTTCCGCAAGGATTTCCCGGTTCAAATCCGGGCGGTGGCGTATCTTGAATATACACAGCCCGGGCTCGCCGGTCTCGGCGTTCGTCCGGGCGGTGGCGTCGCTTCCTAAAGATTAAATAGAGCAAACACCAGTATATCAAGGGGGTAAACACTATGAAACAAATAACGCCATGTCTGTGGTTCAACATGCAGGCCGAAGAGGCCGCGAAGTTCTACGTTTCTGTTTTCAAGAATTCGAAGATAGGTTCCATCAACCATTATGATGAGAACAGCGCGAAAGCGGCGAACATGCCGAAGGGTGCGGTTCTTATCGTCGCGTTCACGCTGAACGGGCAGGAATTCATGGCGTTGAACGGCGGTCCGGCGTTCAAGCTCAGCGAAGCGATTTCGTTCATCATTCCGTGCAAGGACCAGCAGGAAATCGATTACTACTGGAATCATCTCTCGAAAGGTGGTGAGGAAAGTGTCTGCGGCTGGCTCAAGGATAAATTCGGGCTATCGTGGCAGGTTGTTCCGGAACAACTGGACGAATGGATGAAGAACCCGAAGAAACAAGCCCACGTGATGAAGGAAGTGCTGAAGATGACCAAGCTTGACTTCAAAAAGTTGGAAGCAGCGGCCAAGGAGGCGTAACATGAACCCGGTTGTCCATTTCGAAATGCCGTATGAAGACCGCGAGCGTGTCGCCACTTTTTACGAGAAAGCGTTTGGCTGGAAGATGAACAAGCTCGGCAAGGAGATGAATGACTACATCACCGCAGAGACCGCCGAGACTGAGAACCGCATGGTCAAGACGCCCGGAACCATCAACGGCGGATTTTATCCTAAGAGCATGGCAAAGGAAGGGTGCGTTGCCGTCGTCATCGCAGTCAAGGACATTCAAGCGGCAATGAAGAACGTCGCCAAGGCCGGTGGCAAGGTTGTCGATAAGCCGGTCGAGATTCCCGGCATCGGCAAATACGTGGGGGTCGTCGACACGGAAGGAAACCGCGTCAACTTACTACAACCCAAAGGCATGTAAACGAGGTGGAAACGATGACGTATGTTGATGGATACCTGTTACCGGTCAAGAAAAAGGGACTGAATACCTACCGCAAGATGGCTTCCGGCATGGCAAAGCTGTGCAAGAAGTACGGCGCGTTGCACTATTTCGAGTGCGCCGGCGATGACCTGCACAACAAGATGGCCAAAATTCATTTCCCGAAGCTCATCAAGGCAAAGCCTGACGAAACGGTCATTTTCGCCTTCGTCATTTACAAGTCGAAGGCAAGCCGCAACAGCATCATGAAGAAAATCATGAGCGACCCTTCGATGGGTCCTGAGAACTGGAAGGACAAGCCGATGCCGTTTGACATGAACCGGATGGCCTTCGGCGGGTTCAAGACCATTGTCGAAAAGTAACCGCGAAATATTTAAATCGTGACTTTTTACCAGTCTGAAAAGAGGTGTACTATGGTAAACGTCAAGCAAGCGGCAGTTGCATTCGGATTGACCGCAGCACTCGGCCATCTGGTCTGGGACATCGCGGTCGTGGCAGGATTTGCCGACTCGTTAGTCAAGTGGAAGATGGCGAGCTATTTCATCATTGCCGAAGTGGGCATCGCGCAGTTCAGCTGGGCGACGGCGTTGATGGGCATCGTCGTGTGCTTTGTCGCAGGTGCAGTCCTGGGCAGCGTCTTCGCGGCCATCTGGAACTGGGCCGGCAAAAAGTTCAAGTGATTCTTTTCTTTTTTTTAAGAAACATTTAAATGATGCACAAGGGGACTTCTTACCATGCTCGACATCAAGCTCCTTCGCGAACATCCCGACCAGGTGAAGGCGAACCTGAAGAGACGCAATAATCCTGAATACGTCAAGTGGGTCGATGAAGTTCTCGCGCTCGATGAGAAGTTCCGCAAGCTGAAGGGCGAAACGGATGAACTGCGTTCTCGGCGAAACAAGGTTTCCGAGGAAATCAACGCGGCACGAAAGGCGGGCAAGGACATCAAGAAGCTTCTGGAAGAAGCCAAGCAGATTCCCACGCATATTGCGAACAACGAATCAAAGTTGGCAGAATTCGAGACGCAGCTGCGCTACTTCATGCTTCGTATTCCGAACCTTTTGCATGAGTCAGTTCCCCAAGGCAAAGCAGATGAGGACGACAAACTCATTAAGGAATTCGGCAAGAAAACGAAGCACGATTTTGAGGCGTTGAGCCACGTCGACCTCATTACTCTCGGTGACTTGGCCGATCTTGATCGCGCTGCCAAGATTTCGGGCGCACGCTGGTATTTCTTGAAGGGCAAGCTCGCGCGGCTCCAATTTGCCATCATGCAGCACGCGATTGATTTTATGAGCAAGAAGGCAGGCTACACGATGATGATTCCGCCGCACATGATTAACCGCAAGGCCTATGAAGGCGTTACCGACATGGGTGCGTTTGAGGAAGCACTGTACAAGGTCGAAAGCGAAGACCTCTACTCGATTGCGACGTCCGAACATCCGATGACTGCGCAATTCATGGACGAGGTGCTGGACGCCGCCGAGCTGCCGAAAAAGTTTTTCTCCATGAGCCCCTGCTACCGCAAGGAAGCCGGTGCGCACGGCAAGGATCAGAAGGGCATCTTCCGCGTCCACCAATTCAACAAGGTGGAGCAAGTCATCTTCTGCAAGCCCGAAGACTCTTGGAAGCTCCATGAGGAAATGGTTCGCAATGCCATCGAGTTCTGGCAAACAATGGGACTACCGTTCCGTCAGGTTGCACTCTGCCAGCCGGGCGTCGTGATGGCGAAAACATACGACTTGGAAGTCTGGATGCCGGTGCAGAATACCTATCGTGAAATCGTTTCCTGCTCCAATGCGACAGACTATCAGGCACGCCGACTCAACATCCGATTCCAGGACAAGCAGGAGCGCGGCTTCGTGCACACGCTCAACTCGACGCTCACGACTGACACGCGTCCTTTGGTTGCGATTATGGAGAACATGCAGGACAAGGACGGAAACATTCACATTCCTGACGTGCTGCAGAAGTACACCGGATTCAAGGTTATCGAGATAAAAAAGAAGTAAATGGCAAAAATCCCCGCGCTCGTGTGGCTGGCCGTTGGAGTGGCCGTTGCTATCGTGTCCTACAAGGTAGGCGACGCGTTCAAGCTGTTCTTCTATCTCGGAATTGTATTCATCATTGTGGGTGTGCTGAAGGCGGTGCTCAAGAAACGTGCTCAGCCAACGCATCAGACACACGCATCACATCAAGCCCACCACACACAAACCCACGCGTTTTTGTGTCCGAAATGCCGCTATCAAGTGCACGCGACGGACCGTTTCTGCAAGAATTGCGGGCATCGACTTCGCTAGCTAAATCTTTATATAACTTCAATGTCCCGTCGTAGCTATGGGGTTGTTCACGAATAAAGGGGCGGGTGAAAGTCTCTTCAAGAACGAGGAAGCGTTGAACCTCGAGTTCGTGCCGAAGCTTCTTCCGTATCGGGAATTTCAGCAGAAGCGCGTCGCTGCCTGCATCCGTCCTTTGCTTGAAGGCCGCACCGGGAGAAACGCGCTCATCCACGGCCTGCCGGGCATCGGCAAGACTGCGGCCATCCAATGGGTGAAGCGCGAACTCGAAGAGACGTCTGACGACATTTACATTGCCTACGTCAACTGCTGGCAGAAGAACACGACCTTCAAGGTCTTCGAGGAATTGTGCCAGCAATTCGACTACAAGTTCACGCAGAATAAAAGAACGGAAGAGCTGTTCGACATCATCAAGCAGCGCGTGAACAAGAAAGCAGGCCTGTTCATCTTCGACGAGATTGACAAGGTGGATGACCATGACTTCCTGTATTCTATTCTCGAGGAAATCTACAAAAAATCAGTCATCCTCATCACGAACTACAAGGAATTGCTCGAGGATTTGGACGAACGCGTCCGCTCGCGGCTGATGCCGGAAGTCATCGAGTTCAAGGAATACTCGCTGCCGGAAATGCACGGCATTCTGAAAAACCGTGCCGAGCTCGCGCTCATTCCGAACGCGATTACCGATGACGCACTGAACGTTATTGCGACACAAGCGTTTGAAGTAAAAGACGTCCGTACCGGGATGTACATGCTCCGCGAATCGGCATTGTCAGCGGAATACGCCAACATGAAGACCATCACGCTCGACCACGCCAAGATTGCGATTGCAAAGGCGAAGGAGTTTGTCCTGCAGCGCCAGGACGACTTGAATGAGGACACGCGGCAAGTGTTCGACGTCGTCAAGAAGAACTCGGGCAGCAAAATCGGTGATTTGTTCAAGCTCTACAAGGAAATCGGCGGTTTCGGCACGTACAAGACCTTTCAGCGCAAGATTGACCGGCTCGAAAAGGGCGGCTTCGTGACTGCGAACAAGCTCATCGGTGGCAAGGAAGGCACAACGACGATTGTGGAACTCGCGACGAAGGAAAAGTCGACGACGCTGGACAGATTCTAGTCGTTTGCCTGCCCCGGCAGCTTTGAGGCGTCGTATTCTCAAAAGTCGATTACGAACGTCAAAACTGCTTGAGAACGGTAACGATATTCCAACGCCCTGTTTCTGGCATTACGACAGATTCTCACGAACAACGCACGAGGCACTAGACATCCACCAGCGCAGCCGATTTAAAAGCGGTTTTCTTCAAGAAACTCACGACGGACAGGCCTCCTGCAAACGGACTGCCTTCCCACTCAAAAACCGAGGTGATATCCATGGTTGACTTGGAAACAAAAACCATCCGACGCTTGTTCCATGAACAGGTGCGCAAAATGACACGGAACACGCCATCACTGAAGCTGCAGACGTTTGACCTGCAGTTCTCCGACCGGTGGTTCCGATGAAAAAGAAGGACTTTGTCACGGAAGAAGAAATTGAAGGCGCGGACCTCTATTTCGAGACGAGTCTTGCGGACTTGGCAGACGACGACGTGATTTCCTCAGGTGAAGAAGGATTCATGCTCGGCTACCTCACTGCGTTCTGATGTTGGGCTCCTCTTTCCTCCGCTTTTTGGCGGAGGTTTTTTCTTTTCTTAGAAACTCACCAGCACGTTCCGGATTTTCGTAATGGAGCCTTTCAGCGACCGCTTCTCCTCAACTGTCTTGCGCGCCTCGACGCCGAGCGCAAGCCGCGTCTGCTCGTGTGTTAAGAGGAATTTCAACAGTTCCGCGAGCGTGTTCGCGTCTCTTCGAGGAAAAATCAGTCCGTTCTTGCCGTCATCGACGTATTCGCGAATCGAGCCCACAGGCGTTACCACAACCGCGGCACCGCAGGCCATCGCTTCAAGCGTCGTCAAGGACGTCGTTTCCGTTAATGACGGCAATACGTACACGTCGCTCGCCTGGTAGTAGGGCACGACGTTGTCCTGCGGTCCGAGCAAATGGACGCGCGGATCCGGCGTGAAGTCTTCCGTGCCTCCGCCGACGATGAGGAGAATGGTGTTCGGAAATTCCTTCTTGATTTTTTGGAACGCCTGCTGCAGTGTTGACAAGTTCTTTTCGTGCGCCAGTCGCCCGACATAGGTGATCGTGAACACCGCGGGAGAAATGCTGATGGCTTTCTTTGCCTCCGCGCGGTTGATGGGCGGAATGAACTTCTCGGTGTTGACGCCGAGCTCGACGACCTGCTTTACTGTCGAGATGCCTTCGAGCGTGAGCAATTCTTCAAGTTCTTTCGAAGGAACGAGAAGCAGCGTGCATTTGTTGTACATCCAGCGCGCAATGACTTTCATGAGCCATCCCGCAGACCTTCGGAAGTAGTGCAAGCTCTTGCTCACGAGGTCCCATTCAATGCTGTGAGTGAAGCTGACGATGGGTTTCTTGAGCTTTGACGAGGCGCGGATGGCGCTGATGCCCAACGGTCCTAACGTCTGGTTGAACACCATGTCGTGATGGCGCACCAAGCTCCGCATGCGGCGCGTGTTGAAGTTTGAGAAGTAAATGTCGCCGAAGCGGATGTTCACGAGCGGGAACCGCACGAGTTTGACTCCCGGAACGACGGGCAGCGGTCCCTCAAATGCAGGGCACGCAATCGTGATTTCGAAATCCTTCTGCAAAACAGGAATGAGCTCGAGCAAAAACCGCGCAATGCCGTCCCAGCGCGGCAGGAAGTTGTCGGTGGTAATCAGCAGTCGTTTCATCGGAGGCCCGGCTTCACGTACGGTGCGAGAAGGTTGAAGATAAAGCTTCCGACCAATCCCCCGACGAATCCGGAGATGATGCCGTTGAGCGTGAACGCGAGCAAAGGGTGGAACGTGAACGCCGCAAAGAGAAACGTCATGAGGGGCAGGATGAACGCCTCAAAGAGCCCCGCAAACAGGGCGACCCGAAACGGCGTGACTTGGTTGATGCGCGTGACGGTGCCGAGCGTCACGCGGAGCTTGAACGGGAAAGCGTTATAGATGAAGCAGAGCAGCACGAGGGCTCCTGCAGTCGCGGCAAAACCGAGCAGCGCAACACCGAGCGCAGGAACACCACGCAAGGACGCGAACGCGTCCTCGAGCAGGAATAAGACCACGAGAAATACGGCATTCGCAACGCTCGCGGGAATGATTGCAATGTAGGTCAGCGAGAACGCGTTGCCGTCGAGCGTCCCGCGCAATCGCAGGCGTCCGTTCCAG
>DATILO010000045.1:0-2366 GCA_035476335.1 Binatia bacterium
ATACCGACGCCGCGCGCGAGGTGTTCACGCACGGCAAGGACGCGTGGCTTGTTCCTGCAGGCAATCCGGGAGCGCTTGCCGACGCGATACTGGCGCTTGCCAACGACGCATCGCTCCGGCAACGGCTCGCGACTGCAGGGCAGGCGCTCTTCTGGGAGAAGTATTCTATTGAGCGTATCGGCGCCGCGCTCGTCGCGGTGCTGAACAAAGCACGCTAGCGCAGCCGGTCCTTGACGTACTTGCCTGCCTCGAGAACGATGGGCGGGAGCAATCGTTCCAGCAAAGGAAGCTTCACCGTCTCGCCGGGACGGGCCTGGAAGAGCGTGCGATGCTGCTTGGTCAATTCCGAGGCAGGCCTGCCGTTGGAGTAATAATAGAGCGCAAGCGATTTGCGCGTCCTGCCCGGAGGGCACGTGAGCGGGTCCGGATGGCCGTGGAAGGAAAAGTCAGTTGTGCTGAACACGACGCACCGGTTGAAGACGGGCAACACGCGCTTCGCGCGGATTTTCATATCCGGCGTCCACATCTCGAAATGGCCGCCATAACTCTCGTCCCAGTCCTTGTTGAGATAGAGCAGCAGGTTGAGGCGCCGGTCGAGCTTGAGTTTTGTGTGGCGGTTGAAGTCTGCGTGGATGCCGAGATGCCCTCCGCGCTCAATCTGGTGCAGTCCTCCGCCCACAAAGTGCGGGTCGGGAATGAGCCCTTTGATGCCTGTGAGCTCCTCGAGGAAGTGCATCATGGCCGCGCTGTTGAACTGCGCCATGACGTGCCGCGTGAAGGGCCCGAAGCGCTCGTCGGCGGTGACCATGAGTTTTTTCTCGACGCCCGTGTTGAACGTGGTCCAGGCAATCTGGCCGGGCTTGGGAAACTCCTCGAGAATCCGGTTGGCGACGTCCTTGGGCAGGAAGTTGTCCATCACGATGTGCGGATAGGGCTGGGCACCCGCATAGGCCTTGCGATGCGTGCGTGCAAGAGCGATGAGCTTTTTCGAGTCGAAGTAAAACTCAGGAGTCATAACGCTGGGCACCTCCTTGCTGCTTAAATAAGTTTCTCAAATGTCACGCAGAACTGAGATCTATCTCTTCTTGAGCGTCGACAGGAGTGTACGCATGCGGTGATCAAAGGTATGCTCCGCGAGCACGCGTTTGTATCCTGCGCGCGCAATCTTCCGCCGCTCATCCGGATGGTCAAGGTAGTACCGGATGCGCCTGCGGCAGTCATCCGCCGAACGATATACGGCAATCTCCTTGCCGATGACAAAAAGTTGTTCGAGATCGGGAAGGTAATCGCACAACTCAAATGATTTGGTTGCAGGAATCTCAAACGCGCGGAGGTTCGGGCTCCGCTTCGAGTGCGTGAAGTGCACGTTCAGATTGATTTTCGTCTCGTTGAACAGGCGACAGGTAGCACGCAGGTCGTTCTCCCGCTTGTCTTGCCGATAGACTTCGGCATGCACGCGAGGGGCGAGCGGCGTTCCTTGCGTCTTTTCTTTCCAGCGATAGCCCCAGATGTTGAGCGGAAGGTCCGCGAGTCGCGTGAGAAATTCTTGGCGATTCGGGTAATGCGAGCCGATGAAACTGATGTCATACTTTTCTGCACGCTCACGTTCCGGAATGATTTCGCGATGCATGGAGGGGTCGACGGCGCAGGGAAGGAAATAACTCCCGGGGTTGATTTTTTTGAGCTCAGGAAGGTAGGTGGAATCAAAACAGAAGAATCCGTCATACTCGGCAATGTTGGACAGTGCATTCATGGAGTTGTCCGTGCCAAACGGGTCGTCAAGCATCCAGCAGGCGGTCTTGATTCCTTCCTTTCCGATGGCCGTGACGGTGCCGGGAGGAATCGATTCCCCTTTGTCAACAAGGAGGACATCAGGTTGCTTGCGTCGGGCAAGAGCGAGCAAATGTCGTCCGAGGAACGCGCGCCCGGCAGGAAAGCGATGGAGCTGCAACGCGCGCTGATTGAACGGGATGACCTCGTGACCGAGACGTTCGAGCGCGGCTTTCATACGATAGCCGAACGAAGGGCGCGCCCAGGAGCCAGAACTGACGAGGAGGATACGCATGACTTCTCAGGCGTTCTATGATTTAAAAACCTAGTGAATTCGCCTGTGTGAATTGCATAACCTTTATATACGGACCGGCGGCAGAAGAAACCATGAGCATCGTCCAGCGGCTGAAGCGCCACTTCTCGAAAAAGCACCCCTGGGGCAAGATTGTTCCGGTCGTGCTCAATAACAAAATGATGCGCTGGTCGATGGAGACGAAGCCGTTCTACTGGCTGACGATGCGGCGCGTCAAGAAGATCACGGCCGAGTTCGATATGCCGGTCAACGTGCAGATTGAACCCACCAACATCTGCAACGC
>DATILO010000046.1:0-1810 GCA_035476335.1 Binatia bacterium
GAGCGTGAAGAGGGGCTTTTTGATGGGATTCTGATATATGGTTGCGGCGTGAAACGGGTTCGTGCCGTACTTGAAGTCCGCGTGCTTCGCAAGGACTTCGTTGTGGTCAACGCCGATAATCATGCTCTCAGGCCACGCGCGCAACGTCGGCGTGCGGTACATATCACTGAGCTTTTTCTCATCGGCCATCTTACAATCCTCCGAGATACTTTTGCGCAACGACTTCAGGAACCTGCTTGTACATGAACGCATCAATCGCGTTCTCGTAATCTCTTGTGTGCTCGAACGCATGCTGCATCAGCCGGACGCGGTCGGCAAGCGTCGTAGAGCCCTTCGAAGCGACCGCTGACGCGTCCTTCCAGTTCACGAGCACCGCGACGCGCTTGAAGTTCTTGGCGGCGGCACGAACCATCGTAGGACCGCCGATGTCGATGTTCTCGCGAATCTTTTCGAAGTCCGCTCCGCTGTTCACGACTTCCTGGAAAGGATAGAGATTGACCACGACCAAGTCAATGGGAGGAATCCCCTGCTTGTCCATGTACGCCTTGTGGTCGGGCTGGCTCGGGTCAAGGAGGATTCCGCCGTGGATTTTGGGCTGGAGCGTCTTGACAAGTCCACCGGGAGATTCCGGATACCCGGTGTACGTGCCGGCGTCCATCACCGTGTAGCCGAGCTTGGCGATTTCCTTCGCGGTTCCGCCGCTCGAGATGAGCTCAATGTCTCGCCCTTTCGGATTGAGCAGCTGCAAAAATCCGGTCAGTCCGCTCTTATCATAGACGCTAATGAGCGCGCGCTTAATTGCAACAACGTCTTCCATAGTCTCACTCCAATTCCGTCGTTCCCGGCGGTTTGCTGGTTAAATCATAGAGAACGGCGCCAATGCCGTCGATGTTCCGGATGTCGTTTGCCATCGCCACGACCAGGTTCCCGTCAATCTGCTCGTTGTTCTCGACCTTTGCCGCAGGAATGGCAGGCAGTCCGGTGTAAAAGTCAACGGTGACGAAAGGTCGCAGCACAATCGTGCGCGTGCCGCGCTTGCCCAAATGCACGGGCAGGAGATTCACGGGGAACTGCTCAATCTGCCGACTGTCCATGCCGGCGCGCTCCTGGTGCTTGTTCACGATGTGGTCGGCTTCGCGGAGCAGGTCGAGCTCTTCCCGCCTGCAGAACGTCGGCGTGATGAGCATCTGCGGGTCAAGTCCTCCCAAGTCGCGCTGGAATGCGTACAAGACGCGGTTGATGCCGTGAATCACGCGCGGAATCCGGTCCGCATGCGTCGCGAGCGTCTCCCACTCCTCCTGGCCGGCGAGCACGGCAGCATAATCATACGAGCGGTCATCGCCCTTGATGCCCACGGTCTTGATGGGCAGCACGAGCGCGTCCAAGTGATGCGCGGATGCGTACTGTTTGAGCTCCGCGGTCGCCTTATCGTAATTTCCGTCGATGGTCGGGGTCGCCCCGCAAATGGTGCGCACGAACAGTCCCGGCCCGGGGAACGGCTGGCGGTATGCCAGCTCGTCAGGCAAACCAAGAGCGCTCGCGATGCGGCGCACCTGGTCCTTGTGCAAATGCTGGTTTGGTTCAAGCTTTTCGAAGCGGTCGAACACGTTATGATGCTGCTTGATTTGGCGCGCGACTCCTGAAACGCGCTTCGCTGCCGTCTCAATCAAGTCAGGGCGCAGCGTGCCTTGCAGCATCAAGTCCTTCTTTTCGTCAAGATTTGCCATGACGACGGCACGCCCGAACGCGTCCTGGTAGACTTCACTGAAGGCCGCGCGCTTTGCCTTGGCGTCGCTCGCGACGCTCAGCC
>DATILO010000047.1:0-6415 GCA_035476335.1 Binatia bacterium
ACGATGATGACGATGGTCCAGAGCAGGAGGCGCGAGCTCGGTTCGGGCTCGGGTTCAGGCGGAAGAACGGGCACGACGGGCTCGTCCTTCATGACGCGGTCAAGCGTGGGGTCGATACTCACCGGTCCATCACCCCGAGGCGGAGGAACACGAGCTTGTCCTGGACGCGGAAGAGGTCGTCCTGGCTGGGGACCGTGATGTGGATGCAGGAACCCTCAAGCAGGATTGCCGTAGTGTTGTCTTCAGTAAATTCGATGACGGGTTCGTTCACAGTGGCGTTTGCGCAGGTGACGAGCGGTAAATGGTAGGAGGCGTTGTTCATGACGGCAGGCACGAGATAGGTGTCGAACTGCCGCTCGAAAAGGTCCGCGAGGTAGTACTGCACCGCAGCCATGCTTTCGCTATAATTTGACTGCGTGTCGTACGTGACGAGCAGGATGGGCGCTTGCAGCAGCGCGGGGACGCCGGGGTCGGTGTCGATGCCTTCCACTTGGGAGGGGAAATAATTGAACGCGTAGTGCGTTCCTTGAATCGTCGCCAGGACGCCTTGCTGCGTTGACGTGAACGCCGTGCCGTGGTAGCGCTGGACGTTTCCTGACGAGGAGGAGCCGATGTAGTAGCCCGCGGCGCTGAGCACCATGATGACAATGATGCCCCAGCTGATGATGCGGATGCGCCTCACGCGCTTGCGCTCCTCGAATTCCTCGTTCATACGCGCTCTTCCCCGAGAAGCGCTATAAAAATCTTATGGGGCGAAAGATTAATAAGGAGTATCGTTTCCGATATATTGTAAATGATATATCGGTATCGATAATGGAAGGGTATCTCCGGCTTGCAGTGTTGAAGACACTCCAGAAGGCCCCGCTTGCAGGGTACAGTCTGATGCAGGCCATCGAGCAGGAGACGGGCTGGAAGCCAAGTCCCGGCTCGATGTATCCGCTCCTCACCGCACTCGTCAAGGAGGAACTTGCGACGTCCCGGATGCAGGGACGCAGGCGAGTCTACGCGCTCACGAAGCACGGCACGGCTGCCCTCGAGCATTTGCTCGAGCAAAACCGTGACCGGCTCGAACGATTGGCCAGCCAACTCAGGGTGTGTTCCCCCAACCACCCCGCTGACAAGGACCGGCGAGCAATGCTCGAACGCCTGTCCAAGGGTGAAGCGCCGTTTGGCTGGCTCACGCACGACATGTTTGAGGTGCGGCGACTGCTGCTCCACGTTGCCGCCAAGAACGTGAGCGAAAGCGACAAGCGTGCCATCAGGAAAACCATCGCCGAACTCGCGGCAGCGTTGCGGAGGGTCGGATGAAGCGCAAGGTCGTCATTGAGCTCAAAGACGTCTGGAAGACCTATCACATGGGCGACGTGCGTGTGCACGCGCTCCAAGGGCTGAATCTCGACATTCTTGAAGGTGAATTTGTGAGCATTGTCGGTCCTTCGGGCAGCGGGAAGAGCACGAGCATGAACATGATTGGCTGTCTCGACATTCCCACCAAAGGGCACATCTATCTCTACGGCAAGGACATCGCTCACCTGCGGGAAAGCGACCTCGCGCAAGTGCGGGGAAGGCGCATTGGATTCGTGTTCCAAAAGTTTAATCTTATTCCGACGCTTACGGCATGGGAGAATGTCGCGTTGCCGATGATGTTCCAGAATGTTACCCGTGAGGACGCCGAGAAGCGCGCCCGCGAGCTCCTCGCCAAGGTGGGACTCGCCGACCGCGTGAACCATCGTCCGAACGAGATGTCCGGCGGCCAGCAGCAGCGCGTGAGCATTGCGCGCGCGCTCGCGAACAACCCGGACATCATCCTTGCGGACGAGCCGACGGGAAATCTCGATTCCGCATCAGGCGAACTGGTGCTCAAGATGCTCACGCAACTGCACCGGGAGGGCAAAACGCTCATCCTCGTCACGCATGAAATGGAACTCGCCGACCAGGCGCAGCGCAAATGCCTGCTCAAGGACGGCAAAGTGCTCAAAATCGAACGGAGGTAATGCTATGAACAAGACCTGGGTGATCATCGCCGCGCTGTTTCTGGTGCCTGCGGTGCTGGCGCAGAACTATACGGCAGGACAGGTTGCAACAAAATTCGCAGGGCTGTACGTCGTGGCTGCGAACTACGACCCGGCCCCCATCACGCCCGGCGACTACGTGAACGTCTGGCTGCGCGTCGAGAATCGCGGAGACCAGGACGCTCCCGATGTGCGCGTGACCATTCCTGATGAGTTCCCGTGGAAGGTCGTCGATGCACGCACCGTTGACCTCGGGCGCTTGGGACCCGCCAGTTCCGCGGTTGCCCAGTTCCGGCTGCTCGTGGACGGTTCGGCTCCCGGAGGACCAACGCCGTTGCGCGTTCAGCTCCAGCGCTCCGGGCTCGATACTCCTGAAGTTGCCCAGCTGAGCCTGAACGTCGAGCAGGTGGGCGTGCTTGCGGTTGATTCGGTCACGACCGGGACGGTTGCTCCCGGCGAGCCGTTCCCCGTCGACGTCACGGTCAAGAACAAGGCAAGCGCGACGCTGCGTTCGGTGCGGGTGTCCCTTGAAATCCTCCACTTGTTTGAAGCGGGCAGCGGATTCGCCACGTTTGAGCTGCCCTTCACTCCCGTCGGCACGGGCATCGAGCGAACGATTGACGCGCTTGGTCCGGGAGAATCGCAGACGCTGCACTTCACGCTCGAGGCGAATCCCGACGCGGAAAACAAGCCCTACAAGATTCCCGTCACCATCGACTACATCGATCCGAACGGCGAGAACCAAAACCGCGGGGATGTGGTCGGCGTCATTGTCGGCGCAGAGCCCGAACTCTCGGTTGCGATTGACAGCACGGAAATCTCGAGCGACGTGGATGCGGGCAACGTCGTGGTGCGCTTCGTGAACTACGGCGTGAACGACATCAAGTTCCTCAACGCGCGGATGCAGGAGACGAACGAGTATGTCGTCGTGAGCTCGCCTGACGTCTACATCGGAAAGGTGGACTCGGACGACTACGAGACGGCGGAGTTCCGCATTGCGCTCACGTCGAAGGCGGATGACCGCATCGAAATCCCGCTCGTGATGGAATACCGCGACGCGAACAACGAGAAGTACAGCAAGGGTGTGAGTCTCACGCTCGTGCGGTACACGCCGAAGCAGCTCGGCACGCAGAAGAGCAGCACGTTCCTCGTGGTTATCGTCATCATCGTGCTCGCGCTCGTGGGCTGGTTCGTCTACCGCCGCTTCCGGAGGAGACGGGCGAAGTAAATGTTCGAGCAGGCCCTTCGGTATGCGGCGCGCGGATTGGCGCAGCGCAAGCTTCGTTCCTGGCTGACGATGCTCGGCATCTTCATCGGCATCGCGGCAGTCGTTGCGCTCGTGAGCTTGAGCCAGGGCTTGAAGGTCGCAATCGAGGAACAATTCTCGAAGATAGGCGCGGACAAGATTTTCATCCAGCCGAAAGGGACGTTTGGCGGCTTCGAGTCGAATGCGGGCCAGCTGACGCTCTCGGACAAGGACCGGCTCAAGCGCGTGCAGGGCGTCAATGAGGTCACGACCTACATCATCAAGGCCGGGCTCATTTCGCTCGATGACGAGAACGTGCCGGTGTATATCGCCGGCATTCCGGAAGACCACGATGAGCGTGATTTGGTGATTGAGATTGGCACGTGGGAGATTGAGCGCGGCAAGTGGTTTGCCGCCGGCGAGCGCAGCAAGGTCGTCGTGGGCAATGATTTCGCGCGCACGGAGCTTTTGAGCAGGCAATTGCGTGTCGGCGATGCCGTCACCATCAACGGGCGGGAATTTGAAGTGTCCGGGGTTCTCAAGCGCATCGGGGACCCGAGCACCGATGGCGGCGTCTTCATCAACGAGCAGGCGCTGCGCGATCTCTTCAAGATGAATGACGAGGAGACCAGTTTTCTCGGTGTGCGGGTTGAAAAGGGAGCGGATCTTGCGCTGGTCCAGGAGCGGCTGCGCCGCGAGCTCCGGAAGGCGCACAACGTCGAGGAGGGCCAGGAGGATTTCGAGGTGCAGTCTCCTGAAGAGTTGCTTGCGACGTTCAACACGATTTTCGGCATCATTCAGGCAGTGCTCATCGGCATTGCGTCCATCTCCTTGTTGGTGGGTGGCATCGGCATCATGAATACCATGTACACGGCAGTGTTGGAGCGGACCCAGGAAATCGGGGTGATGAAGGCAGTGGGGGCACGCAACCGCGACGTGCTCCTGCTTTTTTTGATTGAATCGGGACTGCTCGGCATGGCCGGCGGAGCCATCGGCATCGCGATAGGCATGATGCTGAGCAAAGGCGTGGAACTCGTCGCGTCGCAGGCGTTTGGCAGTCCCTTGATTCGCGCGTTCTTCCCCTTCTCGCTCATTTTCGGGGCATTGCTGTTCGCGTTTGTGGTGGGTGTTGCATCGGGCGTGTTGCCCGCCTATCAGGCAGCGCGACTGCCGCCGGTGGAGGCATTGCGGTACGAATGATGCGGTTCTACACGTCGCTTGCGGTCACGACGCTCAAAAAGCGCAAGCTCCGCTCATGGTTGACGATGCTTGGCATCTTTATCGGCATCGCGGCGATTGTGTCGCTCATCAGTCTCGGGCAGGGCTTGAAGACGGCGATTGGGGCGCAGTTTGCCGCGCTCGGCACGGACCGCATCATCGTGCAGGCGAAAACGCTGTCGTTCGGGCCTCCGGGACAGGGCGCGGTTGCCACGTTGACGAAAGCGGATGTCAACGAGGTGGAGAAGGTCTCCGGGGTTGACCGGGTCGCGACGCGGCTCATCAAGTCCGCCAAGGTTGATTTCAACGAGCATACGCAGTTCACGTTTGTCGGCAGCATGCCGAAGGAGAGCGACGGGCGGAAGCTCATCGAGGAGATGTTCCGGCTGCGCACCGTGGAAGGCAGGTTGCTCCAGCAAGGGGACCAGCGCAAGATGGTCGTGGGCAACGCCTACCTTGATGACGCGAAGTTCGGGCGCGCATTGCAGAGCGGAGACAAGGTGAAGGTGAATGGGGAAGTCTTTGAGGTCGTGGGCGTTCTCGCAAAGCTCGGACAGCCGCAGTTTGACAACATCATTCTCCTGCCGGAGGATGCGATGCGGAACCTCTATGACCTGCCTGAAGAGGTCAGCGCGATTGTCGTGCAGAGCGAAGCCGGACAGGACCCGGAAGTGGTGGGTGACCGCATCAAGCGCGAACTGAGAAAATTCCGTGATGTGGAGGAAAACCGCGAGGACTTCACCGTGCAGACGTCGGGGCAGCTGCTCGAGACGCTGGGAACGGTGCTCGACATCGTGACGGCCGTGCTGGCAGGCATTGCGGCCATCTCGTTGCTCGTGGGCGGCGTGGGCATCACCAATACGATGTACACGTCGGTGCTGGAACGGACGAGCGAGATTGGCGTGATGAAATCCATCGGGGCGAAGAACAAGGATGTCTTCTTCATTTTCCTCATCGAATCGGGATTGCTTGGTGTTGCCGGAGGAATCATCGGCATCCTCATCGGCATCGGGCTGAGCAAGACGGTTGAATTCATCGCAGGACAGGCATTAGGAACCGGTCTCGTGCAGGCGACGTTCCCCTGGTATTTGCTGGTGGGCGCGCTCGTGTTTTCGTTCGTGGTGGGCAGTGCCGCGGGTACGTTCCCTGCGATGCAGGCGTCACGCTTAAATCCTGTGGATGCACTCCGCGGTGCATGAAGCCTCGTATTGAGCACGTCATTGCATGGGCGGTGGAGATTCTGCTTATTGCGCTGCTCCCGCTGGCGCTCTATCACGGCGCGCACTTGCAGGCGTTCGCTGCCGGGCTGGCCATTCTTATCTCGTTCCTGCCCGCGATTGCGAAGCGGAACTACCGCATCACGCTGCCCTGGACGTTCGAGCTGCTGATTATTCTGGCGCTCTATCTGCACATGGGCGGGCTCGTGTTCGGCTGGTATGGGAAGTATGCGTGGTGGGACGTGATGACGCACTTGCTCGGTTCTGCCGTGACCGCGATGCTCGGATTCCTGCTCGTGTTCTCGCTCTACCGCGCCGGAAAGATTCACCTCACCATTCCGATGATGGCGGTGTTCACGTTCTTCTTCGCGATGGCCATCGGAGGGTTGTGGGAAGTCGCTGAATTCGGTGCCGACCGGGCGTTTGGCACGCACAACCAGCCCAGTCTGGCGGATACGGATTTCGACCTCATCAATGACGGGCTTGCGGCCATTCTCGTCGCGATTCTCGGGTCGGAATACGTGCGGCGGCTGCCGGAAGCGGCCATTGAAAGGAACTTAGAACGTCTCATCCGGCGCGTTCAAGAAAAGTGACAAGGCAGCAGTTTGCATCCCCCCGCGCCACCTTGCCTGGGTTTTCTTAGGCGGTTGAACGATATAAACTTTATTGAAAGAAATTACGTCACGATGACAAGTATTTCTCGGTTTCGGGGTCCGTCGAAC
>DATILO010000048.1:0-16313 GCA_035476335.1 Binatia bacterium
CGTATGCGCTGTTCTACTTTGTTTTCGTCACGCTGACGCTCATCGTCTCGTACTTCACGCAGCCCGTCTCCTTGCTGTTCCTCAAGACGCTCGGCATCCCGGTTCCGATGCAGCACTCGTACGTCATGAGCATCATCACGACCATCATCAGCTATTTCCTGACGCTCATCTTTTCGTTCATCTTCGTCGGCATTCTCTACCTCTATGTGCGCATCTTCGGAGGCAAGGCCGGGTACGCGCAGACGTACAATCTCTGGGCATATGCGCAGA
Source organism: Binatia bacterium (assembly GCA_035476335.1). Lineage (GTDB taxonomy): Archaea > Nanobdellota > Nanobdellia > Woesearchaeales > ARS49 > DSQK01. Next base: position 271 of record DATILO010000048.1, read on the forward strand.
TGCCGACGCTGTTGTTCGGCTGGATTCCCGTTGTGAGCTTCTTCGCAGGCATCTGGAGTCTCCTGCTCTTGATCATCGGCACGTCAGAAGTCCACCAGATGTCGCGCATGCGCGCGACGCTGCTCTACCTCATTCCGCTGTTCTTTGTCTTCATCGTGGTCGCGATTGTGCTGACGTTTATCACCTACGTCTTCTCGACGAGATTCACGTGAGCCCCGTTTTGAATCGTTTGTTTCTGTCGTTTGAGTTTTGGTGAGTGCCGTTCCCAGGCAGGTTTGAGTCGTCGTTTTCTCAGAAGTCGATAACGTACGCACGTCAAAACTCCTGAAGGTGCAGAGCATCCTTCAGGACGCCAGAGGACTCGGTCCTCTGAGCGTGCCGGGACGCGAGCTTACGCGACGCAGAACTCAATCAACGAATTCAATACCGAGCTCATTCTCGATTTCCTTCTTCGCAACATCCGTGACGCGGTGGTGCTTGCCAAAGATTTGCGGCGACTTGACGCCGGTGACGATGAGCATGACGCGCAGCGTGTTTCCCAAATCCTCGTAGATTTGCGCGCCCCAGATGATTTTGGCATCCGGAGAGAGCTTTGACGAGACGGATTCGACGACCTTTCTCGCCTCGTTCAGCGTCAAGTCCTTCGAGCCGGCGACATTAATCAAAGCGCCCGTTGCGCCTTCGATATCGACGTCCAGCAACGGGTTATGGATGGCCTTCTCCACTGCTTCGGTGGCGCGGTTCTCGGAGTCGGATTCACCCACTCCAATCAACGCGACGCCGCCGTTCGACATCACGGCGCGAATGTCCGCGAAGTCGAGATTGACGAGTCCTGCCTTGGTGACGAGTTCCGCGATGCCCTTGACGGCATTCGTGAGAATTTCGTCTGCGACCTTGAATGCGGTGTGCAGCGGCAAGTCCGGAGCAAGTTCCAGGAGCTTGTCGTTCGGGATGACGATGAGCGTGTCGACGAGGTGCTCGAGCCGTTCCAGGCCGATTAATGCATTTTCATATCTTCGATTGCCTTCCATCGTGAACGGCATCGTGACGACCGCGACGGTGAGCGAACCCATCTTCTTGGACAAGTCAGCAACAACCGGCGCAGAGCCGGTTCCGGTTCCGCCACCCAAACCGCAGGTGATGAACACCATGTCCGCGCCCGTCAGAGACGTCTTCAAATCGTGTTCCTGCTCGTGCGCGGCGGCTTCACCCTGCTTCGGGTCCGAGCCGGCGCCGAGTCCGCGCGTGACCTCGCGGCCAATCAAAATCTTCTTGTCAGCAGAAGTGTAGAGCAAATCCTGTGCGTCGGTGTTGACGGCAATCGTTTCCGCTCCCTGAACGCCGACTTCGGTGATGCGGTTAATCGTGTTGTTGCCGCCACCGCCGCAGCCGACGACCTTGATGGTGGCGCGCTGGCGCGAAAGCAATTCTTCCAGCTCGGTGTCGACGACACTCGAGGGCTTGCGCGCAGTTACTTTCGGCTCGTTGGAGAATTTCGGAACAACGTCAGGAGTTGCCAGCTGCTGTGCAGGAATGAAAGAAGGCTGCGCGGGCTGCGGATAGCTTGGTTGCACTGAGCCCGGATAGTCTTGCTGTACCATACACCCACTTTACCGTTACTTGCCGAGAGTGAGAACTTTATAAGGTTTTATGTGGCTGAAAACAACCTTTCACGCCTTGAGAAACGTGACGTGCTTGACGCCCGCGGTCGCGGTGATTTCTTTCGCAAGCTCGTCGGCAACCGGCTTCGGAAGCTCTTCCTTGAGCGAGACCGTGACGTCGTCCTTCAGCACGGTGACCTTCGGCTCCTCGTTGAGGAGCACTTTCACCAAGGACGCGACTTTCTGCTGCGGGTCCGTGATGATTTTGTGGAGCGTCACTTCGTACACGACGTCCTTGCCCGAAAGCGGGTGGTTGAAGTCGACGATGGTTCTTCCTCCGGTTACTGCGCGCACCGTGCCCATGTGGCCGTCGATGTTGACCGGCATTCCCGGCTCGGGGCGGATGCCCTGCTTGATGAAGTTCTGCGTGGGAATGAGATTCAGGAGCTTCGCGTTCTTCTTGCCGAACGCTTCTTCTGCCTTGAGTTCTATCTTGTGCGTGCCCAATTCCTTGCCGATGAGCTTCTTCTCAAGGCCGTGCAGCAAATGCCCCTTGCCGAGGCAAATCGTGACTTTCGCGAACGTGCCCTTGAGCTGGTGTTCCTTCGCGACCTTTTCTTCTGTGGTGTCGAAGATGGAGCTGTCGTCCTTCAATCGGCCCGTGTAATCGAGCTCGACGAAATCGTGTTCCTTGACTGCCATACGCGTCGTTCACGTGCTACGCTTTTTAAGCCTTTGCCCGAGTGTCGTGCATCTGCTCCCGCGTCGTCTGAGTGTTGGTGAGTGCCGTTCCCAAGCAGTTTTGTCGTTGCGTCGACTTCTGAGAATACGACGCCTCAAAACTACCTGGGAAGAAATGCAAGGAACTCAACGCACGAGAACCAAACTGCCGGGGAAACGGAGATGCCAGAACTCAACTCACTTTTTCACTTTCGCAAGAATCTCATCCGCGACCTGCTCAATCGTCTTGTCGGTCGTGTCAATGACCACATCGTAATGTGTCTTATCCAAATGGTTGACGTTGTAGAATTTCTTGTACCGCGCGACGTTGTTCTTTCTCCGCGCGCGGATTTCACTCAACGCTTCCTTGAGCGTCGTTATCTTCTGCTCGGACGGCCGCTTGCCCGCTTTATGGTCACGCAAGATGCGTTCGGCAGCCACGTTTTCATCGACGGTAAGAAACACCTTGAGCGATTTCGGCACGAACTTCCAGCCCAAACGGCTCTCGAGCACGAAGTTGTCCTCGCTCTTGCCCAATTTTTGCTGGTAGGCATCGGCTTCCTTGTCGGCTTCAACAGAATCCTTGGTGGCTTCGAGATATTGCTCAATCGTCAAGCCGCGAGCCGCAGCCATTTGCCGCATGAAATTCCCGACAGAATAATACTTGAATTTGAGTTTCTTGGCCAGCAGCTGCGCAACGGTGCTCTTCCCCGAGCCCGCATCGCCGCCGATGGTGACAATCATAGGCCGTTGATTTCGTACAACATGCGCTGATAGGTTTCTGCGCTGGCGACGCCACGTGCGGCGGGCGCGGTGTAGGCCTCGCGCATCAGTTCAGCGTCTTCGCGTACGGTCGCGAGGAAGCGTCGCGTGCGCGGACTTTCCGTCGGCACGGCAGGACAAGCCGCAATCACGCGTTCTGCAAGCGAAAGAATGGTAGTGACTTCGGCCGAGCCCCCGATTGCGCGCTGCCCTTCAACGTGCCTCATCTCATCCTGGAGTTGCTGGGAGAGTTCGCGGACTTCGGTAAGTGTTGTCTTCACTGACATGCGCGAGAAAGATGAGGCGCTCTTTAAAAAGCTATGCTCGGTAGATGAATCCGGTGTCGAGGTTGACGCTGAGCGCAAGCGCGCTTTCATACCGGTTCTTGAGCGACGTGAGCAAGGCAGTCATGCGCGTATTCTTGCCCTCGCCCGCGCAAATGTACTCGACGCGGCTGTCGGCAAACTCGGTCTGCACGAGCTTTGCGAGCGTCCCGACGCCATACCCGTTGTGGCGGAACGCCTCCTCGGTGTGGGCCTTGAACAGCCCGATTTTCGGCGGGTCGCGCTGGATTGCGAGAAAACTCACGAGCAGCTGCTCGTGGATGCCCAGGAGGCAGTCGAATCCCTTGCTCATGAGCACTTCCATCTTCCTGCGCGTCGGCAGTCCCGCGAGCTTGGCCACGACGCCCTCGAACTTCGAGCCCGGGTCCGGATGTTCGACATGGTATTCGAGCACGGGCATCGCTGCCGCAGGAATGACGGGCTTGCCCCAATTCTCGGCGAGATAGGCGTACTGGACTTCCATGCCGGCACCGCCAAGAAAAACGCTTATAAATGTTGTGTTTGCACGCAATCTTTATATAGGGATTCGTGACCAAATCATTCGGGGGACAAACCATGGCAAATAACGTGCAACCTATCTTCATCTTGCCGGAAGGCACTCAGCGAACGACGGGCAAGAACGCCCAGCGCAACAACATCATGGCCGCGAAGCTCGTAGCCGAAACGGTTCGAACCACGCTCGGTCCGAAAGGCATGGACAAGATGATTGTGGACGCGCTCGGTGATATTACCGTCACCAACGACGGCGTCACGATTTTGCAGGAAATGCAGATTGAGCATCCCGCAGCCAAGATGGTCGTCGAAGTCGCGAAGACCCAGGAAGAAGAAGTCGGCGACGGAACCACGACGGCGGTCGTGATTGCCGGCGAGCTGTTGCGCAAGGCCGAGGAATTGTTGGACAGAGACGTCCATCCGACCGTGATTACGCGCGGCTTCCGGCTCGCACAGGAAAAAGCGCTTGAAATTCTCAACAACATCGCAGAACCCATCACCGAAAAGGACGACGCAATGCTCCGCAAGATTGCCATGACGGCAGTCACGGGCAAAGGCGCAGAAACCGCAAAGGAAAAGCTGAGCGAAATCGCGGTGAAGGCCGTGAAGCGCGTGTTGGAGCACGACACCGCAGGGCACGTCCACTTCGACAAGGACCACATCAAGCTCGAAAAGAAGTCCGGCGGACGCGTCGAGGACTCGGAACTGATTGACGGCATCGTCTTGGAAAAGGAAGCGGTGCATCCGCAGATGCCGAAACTCGTTCCTGCCGCGAAGATTGCGCTGGTCGACAGCGCCGTGGAGATTAAAGACACCGAGATTGACGCAAAGATCCAGATTACCGACCCGATGCAAATGCAGGCGTTTTTGGACCAGGAAGAGCGCATGCTCCGCACCATGGTCGAAAAGATTGTGAAGTCCGGCGCAAACGTGTTGTTCTGCCAGAAAGGCATTGATGACGCGGCGCAACACTTCCTCGCAAAGCAAGGCATTTACGCTGCTCGAAGAGTGAAGAAATCGGACATGGAAGCGCTCGCTCGGGCAACCGGAGCAAGCATCATCACAAATCTCGATGATTTGACGCCGAAAGACTTGGGACACGCCGGACGAGTCGAGGAAATCAAGTTTGGCGACGAAGAATTGACGTATGTCACGGGCTGCAAGAATCCGAAGAGCGTTACCATTTTGGTGCGCGGCGGAACCATGCACATCGTTGACGAAGTGCGCCGGGCGATGACGGACGCGATTGGCGACGTCGCTGCCGCGTTGAAGACGGGCAAAGTGGTTGCCGGCGCAGGGGCGCCTGAAATGGAAGTTGCCAAGGAACTACGCAAGTTCGCAGACAGTTTGTCAGGACGCGAGCAACTCGGCGTGCTGGCGTTCGCGGAAGCGCTTGAAGTCATCCCGCGCACGCTCGCGGAGAACGCGGGCATGGACCCGATCGACATCATCACGGAGTTGAAGGCCGCCCACGACAAGAAGCAGAAGTGGGCAGGCGTTGACGTCAACGCAGGCAAGGTCATGGACGCGTGGGCAAAAGGCGTCATCGAACCGCTCAAGATTAAGACCCAGGCGATTTCCGCAGCTTCTGAAGTGGCGCAAATGATTCTGAGAATCGACGACGTCATTGCGGGCGGCAAAGCGCAGCCGCCGCACGGACCTCAAGGAATGCCGGGCGGGGAATATTGAAAATGAAAAAAACTGAATATCTCGACCCTATACGTGGAGAAGAGTTCGTTCCTATATTGGAAGATCTTGTCAAGTCAGCGGAAGCATTCGTATTCAAACAATTCAAGGCATTGGCAGAAGAAATTTTTATGCTTCCGCGTGACTATGATGCCATTGGTCAACTTCTCGCGCAAGGCTACCACAGGGAAGCGCGACGGAAAAATTTCCGTGCGGTAAAGGCATATGCTGCAGCACAGGACTACATGACTGATAGAAGGATTGCTATGACGCCCTATTGGGGTAGATTTTTGGCGTGATATAACCAGAAACCTTTATAAACATCACCAGCCGTAGTGCCTAGAAGATAAAAGGGTGATGAGCAATGGCTGACAATCCGAATACTTCTGACCAAGAGGAATACGAATTAGTTCCTTACAAGGAAATCCAGGACTTGAAAGAGGAACTGAAGAAGCTCAAGGACGTTCCCATCCCATCTTCTAAGAAATTGCAAGTCTCCATGGATGACCTTGCGTTGAAGATTGACCGCATGACGGCCATCTTCGAGGAAGCCGGCCACGAAATCAAGGTCGAGGAAGGGGGAATGACCTTCCAGGAAAAGATGAAGCCGATGATGGAGAAGATGAACAAGATTCTCGAGCAGAACTCCGAAATCGCGAAAGGCATCGTCGCCGTTGCAGATTTGATCAACGACTTGAAGGGCAAGCTCGATGAGGGCTTCGTCGTCAAGAAGGAAGAGCAGTCGCCTGCGGGAGACCTGCTCCGTCCCGAGCCGCAGTTCATGCCTCCGCCGGGCGCGATGACGGGCAGAACGGCACCGCCGATGGGCGCGCCCTTGCCTCCGCCGCCGAAACGCAGAGGCGGGTTCTTCTAGGAGGGAATGTGTTTCCCGGCGTCGACCATTTGAAGGCGCAAACCCTGTTCCACTTCTGCGCAAAATCCACGCGCAAGCTGATTGAGCGCGACTACGTCCGCAAGGAACTCGAGTCGCAAATCCGAAAGCTCCGCAAAATCGGCAACAAGAACGTCCAAGGGCAGATGGTCGAGCTCGAGCGCAAAATCGCTGCAGCGATTGCACTGGAACAGCGCATCGCCGGCCACCAGACGGACGAGGACGTCTTCCACCGCAAGTTGCGAGACCGAATTGAACAGCTTGAAAAGCGCCTTGGTTCCTTCCTCGAAAGCCGCGAAGCCCGAGCCAACCGCATCCACGAGCTCGAAGGCAAAATCATGGACCGGCTCGCCACGCGCAGCCAGAAAATCGCGCTTGTTCGGGAAGACATCACGAAGCTCGAAAAGATTCACACCGAACTCGAAAAGCAAAGCAAGGCAAAGACGCGGCTGCAACAGATTGACGAGCGCCTGCATGATTTGAAAGATAGATTGAGAAAGCTGGAATCACGCTGATTTCTTCGCGAAGAGCACCATGCCGTTCCATGAGTACCAGGCGAACAGCAGTTCATCGACGGTAATCCAGTAGGGCTTGCGCGTCTCCCAATACGGGTCGTTGAGCTGGACGCGGTTTCCCTTGAACGCCACCGGCATCACGAAGTGCCCGCTTTGGTAGGGATGGCCGGGCATGTCGACCTTGTAGAGGCAGTGCTGCTCGATGCCGATGAGCGGCGGATTTCCCTGCTTTACTGCGTCCCGCAATTCGCGAAGCGTCGCGATGCGCGGCTCCAGTTTTCCGCCTGCCTTGATGAAGTTCGCAAGACTCGTGAGCGCCAAGTCTCCCCGCTTCTGCTTGCGTGCGCGCCTGCGCAAATCTTTGAGAATCTTCCGTTGCGACATCGTGCGGTATTCGACAGGAAAACGCTGGCTGCTCCAGACCGCATACTGCACCTTGAATCCTTGCTTCAGCAAATCAATGCCGAGCTCGCTGGTGTACGTTCCCCACGTTCTGCGCAGCACGCTGCGCCAGACATCGCGAGCAGTACGCTTGATGCCATGAAAACGATAGAACATCTCGAGCGTGCAGGGGCCACAGAGATGGCTGTTTTTCGGCTGATTGACGAGCGGGACTTTCACGCCTAAACGTCTCTCCCCAGAACCGTTCTTCGCCCGTTCTCTTTCGCACGCCTGATGGCTTCCTTGACGACGTGCTCGGTGTGCTTGTTCAGTGCGTCAATGAAGTCGCCTCCGACGTTCATCTCGCCGCACACATCCTTCACTTTCGACTTGACAATCAGCATATCCAACCACCTCTCCGTCAGAGAATCCCTTTGCGGGTTAAAAGTCTTTTGCTTTAGTACGGCCGCGCTTCCTCGGGAGGAATCGGGCGCTGGTTCGGCGTGTGGGCGAAGAACACCATCGCCGCGCGCGCAATGTTCGGACGGATGAGATGCTCGCCGTTCGTGTCGACGCCGTGCCACGTCTTGCTGAGCTTGATGTTCTTGCACGTCTCGTCGAACATGATTGCGGGAAAGAAGCATGCATATCCGGACGGGTAGGTGACGGGGTCTTTCGTCTTGTTTGCCCAGAGACCGGGATGGCTCTCGTAGAGGCCGAACGTGAAGACGCCGCGGTCGTAATGTCCTTCCGCATACGCGACTCCCGGAGGGTGCGGCGGATACTTCACGAACCGAAGCGTGTGCGGGGACTTCTCATCGAGCAGTTTCTCGCCCAGCCCTGGCTCCTTGACCTCGAGAATCTGGACAACGTCGCGTAGCATTTCCATGCAGCCCTGGAAAACGGGCTCGATGCGATTACGGAACTGCACTGCGGGTTTCTCACGGGTGAGCTGTCCGGCAATTGCCGGCGTATAATGGAAGAATTCCTTTGTATCAGGATTCTCCTCGCTGCGGTTGCGGAATCCGTAGCCCAGGTCGTACCCTCCGCGCTCATCGCGCGGCTGCGAGCATTGCTCCTTGAGGTGTTTCGGCATCTCGCAGAAGTCGAGGAAGGCGTTCATTGCGTCCCTCACGGACTGCGTGCTGAACGGCATGTGCACCCAGCTGTAACCGCGCTGTCCCACCTGTTCGACGATGCGGTCTAACTCCATCTCGGACTGTCTGTCCCAAACCCCCATAGGGGATGGTAAGCTCACCGTCTATAAAAAAGTTACTTGTGCGTGTACCAGAACGAGAGCTTGCCGTCCTTCTTGTCCAGTCTGCAGAAGCCGAATCGCTCGAACTGGATGACGTCATTGACCTTCAAATCCTTCAATGACGGCTCGCCCAGGCCTGTCACGGTCGTGGCGTCCGGCATCAGCACGCTCACGTCCACAAGCTCCTTGTTTTCCGCGGGAAGCCAGTGCATGATGCGCTCGCCTTTCTCGCGGTAGGTTTCGACGTCCTGCGAGTCAAAGACAAACCCTTTCGGCGTTTTCGTGAAGTTGAGGCACTCCATCAAACGATACAAGTTCTTCTGCTTGAGTTCGTCCGCGTCTTTCTTTGCAATGAGGTATTTTTGTCTGCCGACGAGCGTTCGCGTGCCACGCTCGGGATGGTCCGGGTGGAGGTTGAACTTCACCACGCGCTCGGGAGCATCGAGAATCGTGATTTCGACCGGGTTCTCGACGAAAAAGTAACGATTGACGACCGGGTCAATCAATTTCCGGTTGATGCTCGCAATCATCGTCCAGTCGATATTTGCCTGGTCGCGCTTCAAGCCCACTTCCAAAACGAGTTCGTGCATCGTCTGCGGAAGGATGCCGCGTCTGCGTAATGCCTTCATGGTCACCAAGCGCGGGTCATCCCACCCAAGCATCTTGCCCGAATCAATCAATTGCCGGATTTCTCTTCCTTGCGTCGTGGCTCCGATGACGTTGAACCTGCCAAACTCGAAAATCGTCAATGGCCGATAGCTGAGAATCTTGCGCAGCTCGTCGTGCAACGCGGCTCGAAGAACGAATTCGGCAGAGCGCATCACGTGCGTGACGTTGTTCGCCTCTTCGGCAACGACGCTCGCCAGGTCGTAGAGCGGCCAGACGCAGTACGTGTCGCCGGTGCGGAAGTGCTTGTGATAGTCAACCTTGAACAGCACGGGGTCGCGCAGCACGCCGTTCTTCGACGCCATGTCGCCCTTGAATCGAATAGAAACCTCGCCTTCCTTGTACTTCTTCGCGTGCATTTCCTTCCACGCCTTCAGGTTGTCAGCGACGGAATTGCTGCGGTGTGCGCACGCAACGCCTTTGAAGCGCAAGTCGCGCATGACTTCCTGCGCGCAGAAGCAGGCATACGCGTGCCCGCCCTTGACGAGCTGCTCGCCTGCCTTGTCGAACAGGTCCATGTGGTCGCTCATAATCCACTCGGAATCCGCCGTGATGCCGAGCCAGGCAATGTCCTCGCGCATCGCGTCCAGGTATTCCTGCGTGCTCTTTTCGGGATTCGTGTCCTCGAAGCGGAGCACGCACGTGCCTTGATACTTTTTCGCAAAGAGATAGCTCACGAGAAATGCGAGTGCGTGACCGATGTGGTTGTACTTGCTCGGCTCCGGCGGCATGCGCGTGACGACCTTGCCCGGAATTGCGTTCGGCAACTCGGGAAGTTCGCGCGGCTTTTCCTCCGGCTTCTTTTCCTCAAGCAGTTCAGGAGCGATTTTCTGCAATTCCGCCAACTGGCTCTCGGCAGTCATCGCATTGACTTCTTTCACGATTGCCGCGATGTCCTTGGACAATTCCTTCATCTTGTCCTTGGCTTTCGGGTCCACGGCGATGAGCTTGCCGACGATGGCTCCGGGATTTGCCTTGCCGCCGTACTTTACGGCGTTCTGCAATGCCCACTTGCGGATGTCGAGCTTGTCCATGACGGATGCGCGTCAGAAAGCGTATTTAAACGTTGCTCTACGTCGTGGGTTCTACGTCGCTGAGTGTTGGTGAGTTCCGTTCCCAAGCAGGTTTGTCGTTCCGTTGCTAACGACTAAGTAAACGACGCCTCAAAACTGCCTGGGAAGAAGAGCAAGGAACTCAACGACGCGCACTCATTCTTGGAACGCAAAGAACGACTCAATCTTCCCGCGCGCGGACGTCACGTGTATCGGCGTTCCCTGCTCCGCAATCGCGAACGTATCCGCGCACTGCTCTTCGTGATTCAACTTTCCGGGAACGAACAGCGCGACCGGGCTCACGGCGCGCGCGAGCTGCGTCGAGAATTTCACCAGCGGCGAGCGGTGCTGCAAATGCCCAAGCTCGTGCAGCACGACGGCCTCAAGCTCCTTGCGTGAGAGAATGTCAAACAGTCCGAGCGAGACGAAAATCGCCGGATGATGAGAGGAAACGCTGAACGCCATCGGGCTTGCCGTGTCGAGCAGCCACAAGGAAGGAACCTGCCCGCCGTGCTTGCGCGCCATCCTTGCCACGAGACGCGCCAACTGCTTGTCCTGCAATCGCTGTGCACCTAATCTGCGCCGATACAACGCGGGCAGCATGAAGTAGCCGACGACGCCCGCCAATGCAACGACACCGCCGAGGATGAACGGCAGTGCATACAGCAGCGTTTTCGCGTTACAATCGTACACGGGCAGCATGCAGCCGCTCGAATAGGCGAAGAACGCCAGCGGAACCAACAAGACGGCAATGTGCGCGTAGATGAGGAACACGCGCGTTCCAACCGAGAGTTTCTGATTGCGCGACGCATACCACAGGAGCGCGGCGACGAGCAACGAACCGATAGTGAGCGAGAGATACGCGGGCTGTTTCAGGTAGATGAGGAGCAGCTCGAGGAGATTCATTTTTTCTTTCCGAACCGTTCGTGGAAGTACGAAACCGCCGTCGGTCCGAAGGCGTCGATGAGCTTGTTGACCGCGGTTTCGACAACGCTTTCCTCGAACTCCTTGCGGTCCTTCTTGGGATGGTAAATATAGCGCATGCCGCCGCGCGCGGTTTCAACGCTGCGCTCGACAACCCCGCGCGCGTGCAACCGGTCGAGAATGACGGCAACGGAGCTCAATGCGACCTTGCGCTTGTGCTTCAGGACGTCGTAAATCTGCCGCACCTTCATTGCCCTGTCCGGCCAGAGCACGCGAAGAACATCGGACTCCAGCGGGCTCAGCAGTTCGTCGAAGCGTCCGCCCTCTTTCATACGGCGCGTTGAGTCCACGGAACTATAAATACTTTACGCATCTTGTAAATCATCCGCAACGCTTAAATATAAGCATTACATCAGGTGTAACGTAATCGCATTGCCCTCAAGCACAACGTTTATATAGAACGCCTTGAGCAAACGAGTTGTGGTTGCGGGGGAGAAACCTGTGGAACAAAAAGAGCACGCGCATGCGGCACATCCTGCGGAAAAGCTTTCAATACTCCTCATTGCCATCGTTTCCTTGATTATCCTTTTCAACCAGTTCCAAATCGGACAAGTCTCGGGCATGCTCGTTGCAGGCTCAAGTGTCTCCGGCGGAACAACGGACAAGATTTCCGGCGGCGTGAAGCTTGACGCGAACGGCGACATCGCCAACGACGTCATCAAGACGCTCATCCCGACCGGAGTCCCGAAAGACTATGGCTCCGAAGTGGGCGTCAGCTTCGACGACCCCGTTACGAGTCTCACGGTGCTGGCGCGGCTCGACCGCGCAGTCGCCACCAACTCCCTTTCCGCGGAACAGAAGACGCGCTACATCGACATTGACTCGCACATCTCGTGCGAATTCTGCTGCGGCGCTCTCGGTGCGGTTGACGGCGCGGGCAATCCCTCGTGCGGATGCTCGCACTCGGCGGCCATTCGCGGACTGACCAAGTACATTCTCACGAACCATCCTGATTGGACTGATGAACAAATCAAGTGGGAGCTGACGCGCTGGAAGGCGATGTTCTACCCACGCAACATGGTCGAGAAGGGCGTCGCCCTCGTCTCAAACGGGCTCGAACTGTCTCCCGAAGCCCTCAACGACCGTGACCTGCTCAAGAAGATTTCCTCAGGCAATACGGGAGACATCGGAAGTCTGCCGAACATGGTAGGAGGTTGCTAATATGAACAAAAACATCATCATTGCGATTGTGCTCGGAATCCTGCTCGTCCTGAGCGTCGTGCAGGCATTCCAGGTGAACACGATCAAGGAAAAGCTCTCCAGCGGCGGCGTCAAGCTCGCCACGGGAGCGGCTCCGGCAGGCGGCGGCAGTGTGCCGTCAAACTTGCAGAATTTGCCATCGATGGTAGGGGGATGTTGAGATGAAAACAACGACGTTGGTTATGGTTGCGTTGCTCACGATTGGGCTGCTCTTTGTCGCGGGCTGTGCTACGGGACAGTCCTACAACCCGCCTTCAGGCCCGGTCGGCGGCGGCTGCGGCGTCGGAGCTTCCGTCACGCCTGACGCAGACCCGTGCAGCGACGCGGACGTTGACGCAAGCACGAACCTGTAATCATTTTTGTTTGTTAAAGGGGGAATCATGGACCAGAATCAGCTGAACCGGCACGAAAAACTGCGGCTCAAGCAGGAAGAGCTCAACAAGCAGCGCGAGCAGGCGCTCCAAGGCAAGCAGGAGCGTTCCAACCGGCAAAAGAAAATCCTCTTCTGGAGCGTCGGAAGCGCGCTCGGCCTCATTCTCCTCTTTATCGGCGTCGGCTTTGCGATGCCCGGGCATCTCGACGGCTTTGCGCAGTGCTTGAAAGAGAAAAACGCCATCCTGTACGGCGCCATCGAGTGGTGCCACTACACGCAGGAACAGGCGGGCATGTTCGGCAAGTCCTTCAAGTATCTCGACTACCGCGACTACCGCGACGCGCCCATCGAAATCAAGAAAACGCCCACGTGGCTCATCAACGGCCAGGCGTACGAAAACGTCCAATCGCTTGAGCGGCTCTCCGCAATCACGGGCTGCCCATTAGACTGAGGAATCACTGTGGAAGAAAACAAAGAGCCCGCAAAGCCGCACGCGCCGCCAGCACATGCTCACCATCCGCACCATCACAAGCCGGCGTTTGCGCCCATCCACCTCATTCTCGCGGTGCTCATCGCCATCGTTTTGCTCGTGAACCTCATCCAGATTGCCGGCATCAAGTCCACGCTCGCGGGCGAGGAACCGGCAAAACCCGCATTGCAGGCGACGCTCATCACGGCAGACTGCAAGGACTGCGCCAAGCTCGATGAGATATTCTCGCAGCTCACGTCCATGAAGCAGTATGACGTCGAAGACCAGACGCTCCCCGGAACCGACCCGCACTCCCAAAAGCTGATGGGTGACTACAACATCACGAAGCTCCCGGCCATCGTCGTCGAAGGCGATATTGAAAAAGTCGCGCTCGAGGGCTTCACCAAGTCGGGAAACGCGCTCGTCCTCCAGGCACCCGCACCCTATTATGATGTCAAGTCCGGCAGCGTCAAGGGCAAGGTCAGTCTCACCTATGTGAAGGCAGATCCTGCGTTGTGCCCCGACTGCAGCAACATCACCACGATTAGCGCGCAGCTCAAGCAGCTCGGCGTCGCCATCGTCTCGGAGAACGTCTATACGGCGAACAGCGCAGACGGCAAGCGCGTCATCGACGCCTACAAGATTATCACGCTGCCCACCGTGATTCTCTCCTCGGAAGCAAAAGAATACTCAATCATCACCGAAGTCTGGTCCCAAATCGGCGACATCGCTCCCGACGGCAGCTTTGTCACGCGCCAGGTCCAGCCGCCGTACTACGACTTGGAAAACAAGACGGTCCGCGGACGACTGCAATTCGTCGGACTCACGGACGCAACCTGCAAGGAATGCTACAACGTGAGCATCCACAAGCAAATCTTCCTGAGCAACTTCGGCGTGAAGTTCTCGAGCGAGCAGCAGTATGACGTGAACTCGGCAGAAGGCAAGAACTTGCTCGCGAAGTACAACATCACGAAAGTGCCGACCATCATCGTCACCGGCGACGCTGAAGCATATCCCTCGCTGACTGCAGTCTGGCCTGAAGTCGGCACCGTCGAGAAGGACGGCGCCTACGTCTTCCGCAACCTCGACGCGCTGCAGGGACTTTCGTATAAGGACCTGACGACCGGGAAAGTGGTGGGCACCAGAGCAGGGACTGCGTAATGGCCTACGGCATCAAGCGCACCGTGATGCTTCCGTTCGAGGCAGCGGTTGCAAAGGTCAAGGACGAGCTTGCGAAGGAGGGATTCGGCATTTTGACGGAAGTCGACGTGCAGAAAGTCCTGAAACAAAAACTCCATCTCGAGCATCCGAAGTACGTGATTCTTGGTGCGTGCAACCCGAAACTCGGCCACGACGCGCTGCACAAAGACCGATTGATGGGCTTGTTCATGCCGTGCAACGTCATCGTGTACGACGAGAAAGGAAAGACCGTCATTGCGACGCAGGAGCCCACGAAGTTCGCGGAACTGCTGGAGAACGACGAGCTTAACGCGACGCTCACGGGCGCTGAGACGTTATTGAGAAAGGCGATTGAGAACGTTTGAGTGTTGGTGAGTGCTCGTCGTTGGTTGGCTTGCTCGTTCTTCCCTGGCAGTTTTGAGGCGTCGTATTCTTAGAAGTCGATAACGCACGAACGACAAACCTGCCTGAGAACGGAACTCACCAACACTCCTCAACTCAGAACTTTCCGCGCTCTTCCGCGATTTCGCTCACTTCCTTGAGCAAGTCTTCTGCGCCGCGGCGCATGTCGGATTCGACGTTGCCCTTGCCGCAGTACGGGCAGAGGTTCGGCTTGAACTTGCGCTCGAACTTGTACTTGCAGTTCGGGCACCAGAACTTGTTCTTGTCAGCCATGGATTGCCTGAACGGGTTTTGATATAAAAAGATTGTGGGACTAGCGTGATACGATGAGGACATCCTCATCAGTACCTTGAGCTTTTCTCGCATCGTCGAATACCGCACGAGGAATCCTGAGAAATGAGGTTGGGTTGGTGAAGCCCTGGTTGTGCACCAAAACAAACTCGTCATCATATCCGACGACGGGAACGAAGTGTCCGAGATATCCTTTCGGCGTGTTCGTGACTTTGTTCCAGTCGAGCAGAACCACCGGAATGCTTGTCGGCGTTACGTGCGTGAGCAGTTCCGTGAGAGAAATCGTGCGTTCTTCAAGCCGTGCGCCGGCCGATTTCGCTTCTTCGACCAGCCGTTTGGATTCCTGCACGTCCATGTCGCTGTAGTTCTGGTAGAATGCAAGCTGCTGGTGCGAGGGATCGAAGAAAAGCGTCTTGGAAAGAAAGGTTGCCCTGAACCCGAGCTTTGCCGCGCCAAGCGCGAGCCGGACGCTCGACACGCCCTTGCCTTCCTTGATGCCGCAGGACGCGCTGATGTGCTCGATTTCGAACGTCTTGCCCAGGAACTCCAATGCCATCTTCAATGCGGTGGGCCCGCAGTTCAAGTTCGTCGTCTGTTGGTAGAAGGGGACGTCGAGTTTCACGACTGGTACTGAGAGCACAATCTTTTTAAAGCCGTATCCTCTCAAACGCGTCATGAGGTGGCTTTCGGTTCTTTGCATCGCGTTGTTCCTGACCGCGTGCTCTCCGACTCCGACGGGCCAGCCGACCAGCCATACGGTTGAAGTTTCGATGACG
>DATILO010000049.1:0-8041 GCA_035476335.1 Binatia bacterium
CGCCCCACCGAACATGTCACAGACGGCCGCGCAGTAAATCGTCGAAGGTCGCAATGCTTGCATCGTGACGTGTCCGTAGGATTGATACTCTTCCCCGAAATGCTCCCGGAAGATCTTTCGCACGAGCGACAATCCGTTTGAGCGGAATCCGTATTCGCGCAGCCCGACGAGCGCCTGTCCCGGAGCAATGTCCTTGCCCGTGATTGCGCGGTGCTTCTGCGCAAACAACGCAACGCTCGCGCCCCAGTTGTAGTTGAACGCGCCATAACCACTGACGCGCGCCCCCAATTCTGCGATTTCGCCGTTGATGACCGCAACGCGCGCGGCTTTTGCCGCTGCCTCATATCCATTGGCGAGCTGACTGAGCTGGTCGAGGAAGTAATTTCCCTCAGGCGTCTTCAATGATTTGACATCCAGAATTGAGCCCACGAGCACAGGTTCTGCGCCGCGCACCACCGCATCATCGCAGACCATGGCGAACAAGTCAAACGCGACCGTATCGTGCTTGTTCAGCCGTTCGCCGAGCTCCATCTTCGTTCCCACGCCGTCGAAACCAAGCGACAGCATCGTTCCTTCAGGCAAATTGCCGACATTGATGCCGCGCAGTGCAGAAAAGTCATCATGTGCAGAAATGATTTCGCCGAACTTGCCCTTGCGGTTCTCCCACGTGCGTTTCGCGGCCTCGTAGAGCATCTTGGATGCCTGCTCTTTCAAGTCGTTGTTGACGCCGGACTGTGCATATGTGGTCATGTCAGGTCCTCCAGCCGAATGCCATCAGGCGCGGGCTTGCCGTCGAAGTAAAGCAGCCCTTCGTCGTTGCGGGCAAACCTGCCTTGCGCGATGAGCTCGAGTGTTTTGGGAAATATCTCCCAGTCGCCGGCCTCCTTCAGCCGGCCCTGGTTTTGGTCAGGAGTCTCATTCACATTCACGGCCATCGGCTTCGAAATCATGAGCACTTGCCCGCAATCCACCTGTTCGGACATCATGTGCGTTGAAGAGCGCAAATACTTCTCACCTGCATTGATTGCCTTTGCGACCGCCTTGTCACCGGTGTATTTGGGCTTGAGACCATCCGCCCTTTTGACGGAAAGGTCCGCGGGATGCACGTTCACGCCGATGTATTTCTGCACGAGCAACCGACTGAGAATGCTCATGTAGCCTCCATACGCGGCAGCCGCAGCGTAGAACGGATGGAGCGCCCTGAGGGCTTCTTCCTCAAATGCGGGACGGAGCGACAAGTCCTTGCGCGGTTTTCCCCGCGCCGCGTAGAATGCGTCAATGTCCCGGATGATGACGGGAATGTCATACTCCTTGCCAATCTGGGGTGCCTTGCTGTCGAAACGGTCAGAGAAGAGCGCGACCACGCGGTAGACCTTGTCGCCGAGTTTCTTCTGATGCTCCAGGAGTTTGCGGATGTTGCTTCCCGAGCCGGACATGAATCCGATAACGGACATCGGTCGGTCACTCGGACAGTAAAAGGGAACAACGTTACCCAAAGTACTTCACCCCGTTGCGGAACAATTGCAAACCCGGACCTTCCTGAGGAATGTCTTTACCTTCTCGCACGTACTGCTCCTTGAGCAGCGTCCAGTGAGGAAGCTGTGTGAAATCCATTGCCCGCTCCGGGTGCGGCATCATGCCGAGCACTCTCCCTGACGGGTCCTGCACGCCGGCGATGTCATCGAGCGAGCCGTTCGGGTTCGCAGGCAGGTTCTGCAATTCGCAAATCTCGCCGCGCACATATCGCGCTGCAACTTTGACCCTGCTGAGCGTTTCCTTCGGAGCATACAATTTCCCTTCCCCATGCGCGATAGGAATCGTGCGCGTGCCCAGTCCTTTTGTCCACACGCTCGTATCCTTAAATTCCAGGTCAACCCAGCGCGTGAAGTAGCGAGCGGAGTCGTTGTGCATCAGCGCAACCTGACGCTCGCCGTACTTGCCGTCGAGCGACGGAAGCAAGCCGAGATTCACCATGACCTGGAATCCGTTGCAGATGCCTATCATCAACCTGTCCTGGTCAATGAAGCTCCGCAGTTCGTCCCACATCGAGTTGCGAATCTTGTTCGCGAGCGCATTGCCCGAACCGGTGTCGTCGCCGTACGAGAATCCGCCGGGAAATGCAAAAATCTGGTAGTTGCCCAACGATTTCTTGTTCGCAATGAGGTCGTTGATATGGACAACGCGGGCATTCGCGCCTGCGCGCTCAAATGCGTACTTCGTCTCCTCATCGCAGTTGATGCCGTATCCCGTGAGTACCAGTGCATTCGGCGCCATCAGAACTCCTTGAACGTTGATTTGTAGGAGGAAAGCAGCGCGTCAACGGTGGTTGCTATGCTTGAGGTCTTCCCCTCGATGATGAATTTCTTGTCGTCGCGGACCTTGCCGATGGGAGCGTAATCGATGCCGTTCATGCGGTGCTCGAACACCCAGGCGTTCTTCGGGTTCACGGTCACCATGATGCGGCCTTGGGATTCCGAATAGAGCGCATAGTCTTCGCGCAACGCATCGCCCGGAACCTGGTCGAGCGCGACCTGCATCCCGAGCATGCCGCCCATCGCAGTCTTTGCAAGCGCAACCGCAAGGCCGCCGCGGCCAACGCCCTGCGCCGAAGCAATGAGCCCTTCGCGGACTGCTCCTGCAAGTGCCTCATAGACTTTCTTGTTCCTCAGGATATTGACCTTCGGGACGTTCTTGCCGATGGCGCCATGCATGGCAAAGTATTCCGACGCGCCGAGCTCATCGTGCGTCACGCCGAGGATGTAGACCAGGTCGCCTGCGCATTTGGCGTCAAGCGAGACTGCATTCGTGACATCGTCAATCACTCCGATGGATGACGCCAGGAGCGTGGGAGGAATGGAAATCTTGACGGGCTTGCCTTCCGAATCAAATCCCTTGAAATCGTTGAACATGCTGTCCTTGCCCGAGATGAACGGCGTTCCGAAGCCGACCGCGACGTCATAGCAGGCCCGCACGGCTTCCTTGAGCTGGTACAACCGTTCCGGCTCGGTAGAACTGCACCAGCAGAAGTTATCCATGAGCGCAAGATGGTCGAGCGACGCCCCGGCGGCAACGGCGTTGCGAATGGACGTGTCGATGGCGCACGCGGCCATATGGTAGGTGTCGATGTCGCTGTACGACGGATTGATTCCTTGCGAGACCACGACGCCTTTCGGAGAGTCGAACACGGGCTTGATAACCGAGGCATCGCCATTGACGCGGCCTCTGCCTTGCAACGGCTTGATGACGGACGTGCCCTGCACTTCGTGGTCGTACTGCTGGGAGATGAATTCGAAGCTCGCGATATTCTGACGACTGAGCATGCGGTGGAGCGTCTGCGTGAGGTCCTGTTCCGGAATGACGGGCTCGGGATGCGTCTGACGCACCGGTTTCGTCTGCATCGGGCGCGGAGGGAGTCCGTCGTGCAGGAATTCCAAATCAACATCCATCACGTTCTTCCCGTTATAGGCAACGACGCATTTGCCGCTTTTGGTGAATTCGCCGATGATGGTTGCCTCGACGCCTCGGCGCTTCATGAGGTCCTCGAAATGCGGCCAGTCATACGGTGCAACAGCAAGCGTCATGCGTTCCTGTGATTCGGAAATCCAGATTTCCCACGGTTGCAGTCCGGGATACTTCAGCGGAACTTTGTCAAGATAGACATTGCATCCGCCCGACTCACGGGCCATTTCCGCAACCGAGCAGGAAAGCCCGCCGGCACCATTGTCGGTGATGCTGTTGTAGATGCCCAAATCACGCGCTTCTTTCACGATGGCATCGCTGAGCTTCTTCTGCGTGATGGGGTCGCCGATTTGCACGGCCGTTGCGGGGCTGCCCGTGTCCAACGCCTCGGAGGAGAATGTCGCTCCGTGGATGCCGTCCTTGCCGACTCTTCCGCCGACCATCACAACGTAATCGCCCGGCTTTGCTGATTTGTAGTCGCTCGGTCGCCCTGCGCTCGTGCGCGGAATCAGTCCGACGGTGCCGACGAACACGAGCGGCTTGCCCTTGTAGCGTTCGTCAAAGCACAGGAAGCCCTGCGGTGTCGGAATGCCCGAACAGTTTCCGCCGGCGTTCACTCCCTGCACGACGCCCTCGAGAATCATCTGCGGCGGCAGCATCTTTTGCGTCTTGCCCTTGTAGAGCGGTTTTGCATCGGTCGGGTCTGCGAAGCAGAATCCGTACCGGTTGAGAATGGGTTTGGCGCCGAGCCCGAAACCGATGGCGTCGCGGTTCACTCCTACGATGCCGGTGATGGAGCCCCCGAACGGGTCGAGCGCAGACGGGCTGTTGTGCGTCTCCGCCTTGTCCGTGATGAGCCAGTTCTCGTCAAACGCGATTGCTCCGGAGTTGTCCTTGAAGACCGAGACGCAAACATCCTTTCCTTTCCGTTTGCGGCTTTCGCGAATTTCATACGTCGCACGCTTGATGTATGCGTGGTAGAGCCCGTCCGTGATGTCGTCGAGCGGGTCCGCGAAAATCGTGTGCTTGCAGTGCTCCGACCATGTCTGGGCGATGGACTCGAGCTCGACATCCGTCGGGTTGCGGCCCTTGGCGCGGAAATAGGACTGGATGGTCTTCATGTAGGTCAGGTCGAGCGCCAGCGGCCCCCGGCGCGTGCCGTCTGCGTTGCCGATGCCTTGCTTGCCGATGACGGCAAGTTCCGCGTCATCCGCGGTGAGCACATCAACGAGTTCCGCGCGAGCGTCTGCCTTGAGGTTCACGCGCGGCACAATCGCGTCCATTCCCCGGTCGCGCACGAATTCATCGTACTTCTTGATGTGGATGCGCTGGATGACTGGATTTGCGAGCGCAGACGCGATGCGCTCCACATCTTGTCTGCTGAGCGTGCCGTTCAGAAACGTGATTTGCGAGGTGTATACGCCGGGAAGATTGCTTTTCAGCAAGTCTTCAATACCTTCTTTCGCGGTTGCGGCCACATTATCCGTGACACCGGGCAGGAATCCGATTTCGAGCGCCCAGTCGAACGTGCCGACGTCCTGCGGAAGGTCCACCATTGCGTGCTGCGTTATTGGATTGGCAAGCATTGACGCTATCCCTGCGAGCGACTGCTTCAGTTGCGCATCAATCGTATAGACATCAACGACTTCTACTGACGTAATGTTCGGAAAACCAACCTTCGCGAGGTGCGCTTTGCGTACGTTCGCGCGGGCGTCCGGAACGATAGAACGAACTTCAATACGATGCATAAGCCCCCAGCTCGTTTCCTGAAGAATGTATTATAAGATTTGTGGTGGTTGAGTGGTACTGTTGATGGTGAGGATGATTTTCACATCTGGAGTATACTTTCTGGATTGGTTATCCATGGCTTCCAGAGCAGAAATAGTAGCACTAGCCCAAATAAAAATGATCCAATTACCCAGCAAATGAGAAATTTGCTTGTGCCTAGAATTTGTGCTAATCCTCCACCTCCAACAAGCAGAATTGCCCATACTACGATAATTGCGAACAAGCCTATAAACAAATCGTATAAAAATCTATCAAGATTCTTGAATCGGGGAGTTCCAGGTGAGATGTATCTTAATCCGAGGGCTACTAGATACAATAGTGCAAAAACCAGACCGACTTTAAACACCGTATATCCGATTATTTTAACTGCCATCTCAACGCCAAACTCGGAATATGTCTTATTCTCAGGAATGGCCTGAACAATCCCAAACACGATTGCGAGAATTGCGCCTACTATTGCAATTCTATCAGTAATACTTGGATCTTTTGGCATATAGGCCCGCCCGGATTCGAACCGAGGTCCGGTGGTCCAAAGCCACCTGTCCTTGACCGCTAGACGACGGGCCTGATACGTCTGAGAATACGACGGAGTGTTTAAAAACCTATTGCAGGCTCTTCAGCACGTCTTCTTCCATGAAGTGGAGCTTGCCGGGAATGATGAGGCAGTGCACCGGCGCGCCGAAGTCCTTCTTGAGCAAATCCTTGGCTTTGCCAACGAGGATTTTCTCGTCAGCTGCTCCAAGACGAGCGCAGCCAATCATCTGCGTCGCGTCCTTCACCAACCCCTTGCCGATGCGGAGTTCAAGCTTCTGCAGATAGCGGATGGCGTCCGTGACCGTCATATACTTGTTTTCGTCAGGACGCAAGTCAAGCAGGAAGAGCGTGTGTGCGCCGATGCCCTGATTCTCGGCGAGGATCGTGTAGGGTGTCTCGGGCTCGTAATCGGCGTGCGTGAACGGAATGCTTGCCGTCTTGCCGAACTTGTAGAGCTGCAATCCGGTTTTGCCAATCGCCGTGAGCACAGAAGCGTTGTGCACGACGTTGGTTTTGATTTTCATTTCCCTCGCGCGCATCAGCAAATCGAGATGCGTCGTTGCGGAAAGCGCGTCGCCGATAATCAGGAGCGTGACGTCCTTGGTTTTCGCGGGCGTCAACAGCTTTTCCTCAGCATCGACCTCAACCGTTTTCCGGTCAGCGAGCTCAATCTTCTTGCCGTAGAACTTCTCCAGCGCGGCAACAGGCACGGTAAGCTTCGACGTGTAGCTCTCCAGGTAGATGAGGTCGGACTTCTTCACGAGCTCCAAGCCCTTGACGGTAATGTCCTTCTCGTCGGCCAGACCGATGCCGATGACGTTCAAAGCCATAGTCTCATTTCCCGACGGGCGCTTTTTAAACGTTTCGTGCTCAACGCCGTTTGAGATGGACGTTTATTTACGCAAATGCCTTGTTTACCTTCATGCATCTGTTGAGTGAGAACAACCGAATCTATCTCGAACAAGCAGCGTTCATCGCCAAGCATTCCTGCTGCCTCCGCGCCAAATGCGGCGCCGTTGTCGTGAAAAATGGCAACGTTATCGGACAAGGATGGAACTCTCCGCCAGGAAACGTCTGTGTACAAAAATGTTTGAAGGACGACCTGCCGAATAAGTTCAAATCCGACAAGACCTGCTGCATCCACGCGGAAGATCGCGCCGTGCGGGACGCGCTTGCACGTGCTCCAGATGAAATCAAGGGGAGCCAACTGTTTTTCATCCGGCTCGACAGAGGCGCGATGCAAAAAGCCGGCAAACCCTACTGCACGATGTGCAGCAAGCTCGCGCTCGACGTCGGCATTAAGGAGTTCGTGCTCCTGCACGAAAACGGAATCACCGCATACTCGTCGGAAGAATACAATACTCTGTCTTTCAGGCACGCGGAATAAACAGTCATTTCCGACTTCGTGGAGCCGGAGAGAAAAGTCTTGAACCTGCTTGCAACGCAAGCAGTTATCATTTGTTTCTCGCAGGTGGAACGAGGAGGAATTTACTCAATTTTTAATTAAAAATTGAAAATAAAAAAGAAGCCCCTTTCGGGGCTCCTCTTTTTCTGCCCGCACGGTTGTGTTGATTGGGGGTGGTAACGTGCAGGCAAGAATCCCACGTTCGACCAAAGGGGAGCTTAATGGACGATTTCGATGCCAAGCTCGTCCGAGACCTTCGCTGCCTTCGCGGCCGCTTCCTTCTTGATGTTGGAAGCTCCCGTGATGTACGGCGAGGAGACTCCGGTGATGATGGTCATCACCAGGAACTTGCCCTTCATGTCATCCTGGACGCGCGCGCCCCAGATGACGTTTGCATCTTCATCAAGCGCTTCGGTGATTTTCTCGCCGGCGCGGTTGATTTCGTCGAGCGTCATGTCCGGGCCGCCCACCACGTGGATGAGTGCTCCGGTTGCGCCCTCGTAGTTGATGTCGAGCAGCGGGTTCTCCAATGCGCCGCGGACCGCTTCGTCCACGCGATTGTTCGTGTCGGAAGTCCCGACGCCGATGGCTGCGACGCCGCCGTTCGTCATGATCGCCCTGACGTCAGCGAAGTCGAGGTTCACCAGCGACGGAAGCGCGATGGTCTCGACGATGCCGCGAATCATCGTGGCAATCAGCTCATTTGCGACGGCGAACGCCTGCTGAATCGGCAGGTTGCCCGCAATCTGGACGAGCCGGTTGTTGTCGATGACGATGACGGTGTCCGAGCCCTTGCGCAGCTGCGCAAGCCCGAACTCTGCCTTGTCGACGCGCGCTCGTTCAATCTTGAACGGC
>DATILO010000050.1:0-3202 GCA_035476335.1 Binatia bacterium
GATGAGGAGCTCGACTTGGCCCGCGAACGAGGAGGTGTCGATGATGACGATTTTTCCTGACTCCAAGTCCTTCACGATGTCCGCAACGGTCGTGGAGCCGGCGTGCTTGTCGAAAACGCCCGTCGTTTCAAGCGCGTCCCCGGCCTGTTTGACGTCAAGAATTTGCTGTAATCGTCTTCGCACGACCGCCACGGTTCCATCCTGAAATCCCGGAAGCAATTCGCCGAGGAAGACCATCTCAATCCATTGCTGCTGGTAGCGTTTCCAATACGCCATCACGCATTCTCTTTGGGCATCGCTCCATGGCGCGACGCCGTCGAAGTGGTGCGGCTGCACGAGTGCGAGATTGATTTTCAACGTTCTCCCGCCCGGCACCGGGTCCGGCGAATAGTACACGACCTTGTCCTTCGCGGCATGGTCCTTGAGCCCCACGCGGTTTCTTCCATAGTATTCGTCATGCGGGTCCAGCACGAGCACGCCTGCATAGTCCTTGCCGCACAAGTCCCAGAGCATGCAGTATGCGAGGTTGCTCTTGCCCTTGCCGGTCGTTGCGGACACGAGCACGTGATGACTGAGCACGTCCGCTCCTGAAAGCTGGATGGGTACCGGAAGCACCTTGCTGCCCGAGCGCAGGTTTCCGACGAACAGCGGAGTCGCGGGTTTCGTGAGGAACGTGACGTCCTTGGCCTCGATTTGGCGCACCGAGGAAAACATGCGCGGCAGACTCTTGCACGCCACGGCGCTGGAGCCGTTGATGAGCACCAAACCCTTCGCTTTGGCAAGCACATACGTGCGGAGCTCCGGGTCCAGGATGTTCAGCTGCTCATCCTCCTCGAGCTTCAATCCCGAAACGAGCTCGAGGTGCTGCTGGCTCAACTGCGAGCCGTACACCAAATCGAACACGTGCAACAGCAGCATTCCCTGCGGGGTTTCCGCGACGAGCAGCTCCCCCAGTTCCAGCGTCTCGCTGCTCTTTTCGCGCACGAGCAGGTCGCCAAATCCTCCCGAGACCACCATCCCCTTGAGCATGCTCCATTTTCCGGCTGCGCGCTATTTAACGTTTTAGGGCATGCACAACATATTTATACGGATGCCGCTGCTCAGCGTGCATGCCCGATGACGACATCAGGAAGGCAATCGCGGAGGCGCGCCGGCTGGAAGCGGAGGACATTCCCACTGATTCCGAAATCGCCGAGCAGTACGAGCGCGACATGGCAAAGGCGACCGAAGCCGCGAAGCTGCTCAAGCGCATACGTGAACCGTCGTCTCGACGGAAAAAGAGCGCAAAGTCCGCGAAGAAGTGACCGTTTCCCGACGAGAGAAAATTCTCGTTATTCGAAAGTTTTATAAACATCCTCAATTTCTCGTCGGGACGGGGGAAGCACGCGTTTTTCCCGATTCCAAAAAACCGTAAAAGGAGGGTGTTTTTATGGCAGAAATGGTTGCAAGAGTGGGCGTCAAGAAGACCGCAGGTTACCTGTACTTCGTTGACAAGAGCGGAGACGTCTCCCGCGCAAAGATGGCACGCGGAAGGAAGAAGGGCGCCAAGAGCAAGCCCGAGAAGGTCGCCAAGGTCGGCGTCAAGAAGCACGTCGGATACCTCTACTTCATCGACAAGAACGGCCACATCTCGCGCGCAAAGATGGCAAGGGCGTAAGTTCTCAATCTGTTTTTCTTTTTGTTCTTTTCATTTCTCTGTTGATTGATTCATCGTTACCGTTCTCAGGCAGCTTTGTCGTATCGTTGCTAACGACTGAGTAAACGACGCTACCAAACTGCCGGGGTAGACGAGCAAGGGTGCAAACGACGTGAACGGCTCGGAGCCACCTCCTTCCTCTCCACTACCACAAACTATAAATACGACGAGAAGGCGAATTTGCCTGTAAAAGCCGGTGTACGTAATGGGTTGGTTGCAAAAACTGTTCAAATCGATGAAGTTCTGGGGCGCTCGCAAGAATTTCAAGCTCGGTCTGTACGGTCCGCCGAACTCCGGCAAGACAACGCTTGCGAACAGGATTTGCGTTGACTGGCTCGGGCAGGAGCTTGGCTCGGTCTCTCCCGTGCCGCACGAGACGCGCGAAATCCAAGTCAAGGAAGCGGTCAAAATCACCGGCAAAGACGGCAAGGAACTGCAATTCAACCTCGTCGACACTCCGGGAATTGCGACCCGCATCGATTATGAAGATTTTCTCAAGCACGGCATGAACGAGAAGACTGCCAAGAAGCGCGCCCGCGAGGCAACGAAAGGCGTCATCGATGCCATCAAGTGGCTGGATGAGGTCGATACGGTTGTTGTTGTCTTGGACTCGACGCAAGACCCGTTCAGTCAAGTGAATGTCACGATTCTCGGAAACTTGCAGGCGCGCAACATTCCCGTCGTCATTGCGGCCAACAAGATTGACTTGCGCCGCGCGAAATTGAAGCGCGTGCAGGCAGCGTTCCCGCAATACGACGTCGTTCCGATATCTGCCAGAACAGGCAAAAACATGGATGGATTCTACGAACAGCTCTTCGAGCTGGCGAAGAGGTGAACCATGGTCACCATCCAGCTCCTTCCCTACAACGAAATCAAGGGCCTCACGAGCGTCGGCAGGATTCGCAAAATCCTCAACATTGCAAAGGAGAACAAGATTGTCATGCTCCAGGGCAGGTTGCAGAAGGAAGAGGAAGCCGAGCTCATCAAGGTCACGATGGAAGAAATCAACAAGGAATTCCGCGGCATTGAGTTGGCAGTCGTGAACCCGAACAACAACGGCGGATTCGTGGATAGTGTGGCAAGCGTGCTGCTCGGCAACCGCGTCGGGCTCACGGTCATCGGTCCGGCAAGCGTTGTCAAGCAAATCAAGAAAGACCCGCACAAGATTGAACTGCTCATGAGCGACCGCAAGAAGCGGCGACGATAACATGCCCCACCAATGCGTGCGGTGCAGCACCTTCTACCCCGACGCTGCGCAGGAAATTCTCAAAGGGTGCGCGTGCGGAGGAAAACTGTTCTTCTTCGTCAAACAGGAGCGTTTGGACGCGATGAAGAAACAAGCAGAAGTCCTGCATCAGCTGACGCATGAGCAAAAGTTCCAGATGGAGCAGGACGTGTACTCGATGCTCGGACTGCAGCGCACCGACCCGGTCGTGCTTGATTTCGAAAGCGTGCGCATGCTCGCGCCGGGCAAGTACGAGCTTGACATTACCCGGCTCTTCCGCG
>DATILO010000051.1:0-11810 GCA_035476335.1 Binatia bacterium
ACGAGCCCTTAATCTTCAAACTGGCTGAAGGCAAGTATTTGATTGACGTGCCATCAGTGATGCGGAAGAGAAAGAAATAATCATTCCCTATCAATCACGCCGCGCGCAATGTCCGCAATAAGCGTCGTCATTCCTTTCAGGACGTCTGCGACTTCCACCAATGCGGGCGTGGACTGCTTGCTCACCAAGGACGTGACTTTCTCGACGGCATTCTTGCGCTGCTGCGCGACCTGGTTCGCGAGCGTCCGGTCATTCGTGAAGTTGGCCTTCATCGCATCAAGATAGAGCGATTCGATGAGCTGGTAGGCGCCTTTGACGTTCGCGCGTTCTTTTGCGCCGAGCTCCTTGCACGCGGCGCAGGCGTTCTTGGCTGCATCGCCGACGTTTTCAAGGTTGTTCACGAGCAGGGAATACGCAAGCGCGTCATGATTCGCGAGTTGAAGCTTCTGCGCCATCGCGGGATTGCGGAGACTGCCTTTGAGCAAACGATAGAGCAGGAAATACATCCGGTTGACATCATAGTCTCGCAGCGCAACGCTGTCGTACAGGTCTTCGCCGTCCAAGGAGGCGATGCTGTCCTGAATCATGGAGCGCAAAATCATATCCATGCGCCTCAAGGTTTTGTCAACCGAAACTTCTTGCAGGTTGAGCAGGTCCTGCGCAACGAGCTTCTTGTTCGTTTGCTCCGTGATTTCCAGGCCTGCGAAGTCGCGGATGATGCGCCTCAAATCTTTGGCGTTGTCGCGCAAATCGCCTGCGAGAACAATGCTGGAATAGTTGTTGATGTATGCGCTGGTGACTTCGCGCCCGATGGTGTTGATGTCCTTCTTGTCCACTTCAATTACTTTCTCGCGCTGCTCGATGGGAGCGTCCTTGATGTCGGGCGTGATGGAGAGTTCCTTGCCGCGCTCAATAATATACACCACGCTGCCCTTGGCAAGCTTGTTCGTGAGCAGCCATTCTTTCGGCAGCGCTACCGTATGACTGCTTGGGCCTGCCTTCACGAGTTTTCGGACATGCATCGGAACACCTCTTTATGAAATATGTATCAAACGTATTCGCAGTATTGTCAGTACGTTAAGTCTATATTAACCTTGCGCCTATGAGTGGAATAGGTTCCCAACTGAGAGGTTGGGAAGTAAAAACGCGAGAGAGACACACACGAATGGAACCACATCCAGGGCGATGAGGACCGGCTTGCAGTGCACATTTGCCGCCCATTGAACTGGTCAACGCTGAGTGCAATCAGCTAAATGCGTTGCCCATCCCGTTATTTTCCATTCACTCGCGTATTACTATCGTTGGCGCAGCCGCGAAAGCGGTTGCATCATACACGGAGCAATCCGGTGCCGAAAGGCATTCCTGGGGGGCGAGGCGCCCCCTTCATGCTCATGCTCAACCCCCCTCAATACAAAAGACAGGCGCAAAACTCGTTCTTAGTTCGATTTGCGCCTTCTTTTATTTTACTCCTCGCCTACGCACTTCTTTTTGACCGAACCCATTTTATAGAAGCGCTCTACTACCTGGTGCATGGCTCCGATGCGGGTAACTAACCCCGGACTGCTGAAGCAGTTCGACGCGTTCATAGATAGCATCAAGCCCGAAGATAAGGTCGGACTCTTCTTTGACGATGACCCTGACGGCGTCTGTTCCGGAGCCCTGGTTGCGCTTGCACTGAAACGCATTCACAACAAAGGAACGGCCATCACGCTCTGCTCGAGCCGGCTCGAGTACGGAGTTACGGATGAGCACGTGAAGGCGTTCAAGAAAGCGGGCGTGACCAAAGTCATCACGTGCGACAACGCCATCGAGGAACATGCCGACCCCGTCGAGAAGATTGCGGAGTTTGCCGACGTGCTTGAGCTCGACAACCACGCCATTTGCGGACATTTCACGAAGAAAAACATCCTCATGATGAAGCCGCAGCTCTACATTGCGAACTTCGATTACAGCAAGTACTGCACGAGCAAGCTCGTCTATGACCTGTTCTCGCGGCATTGTGATTTACGGGACCGCGACTGGGTGGCGGTCACGGGCTGCATTTCCGACATATCGACAGAGCCCTGGATGGACTGGATACGCTCGGTGTTCCGCAAGTACAAAGTAAAGATGCAGAAAGATTTCTTCAAGACCGATTTGGGAAAAGTCGGCATCTACATCAACGACTCCATCTCCTACAACGCACGCTACGTCCACGACGCATTCGACGCAGTCATCGAGGCGCACACTCCCCAGGAGTTCCTCCGTTCCCCCATCAAAAAGCACCATCATGCCGTCGAGACCGAACTCCAACGCTGGACGAAAGGCATCGAGAAGAATGGCGAGTGGCACCGGGACCTCGACGTCGTCTTCTATCACGTGAAGCCGAAGTTCCGCATCAAGAGCGCGCTCAGCACGATTCTTGGATTGAAATATCCCCACTGGACGATTATCATCTCTGCTCCTGAGAAGAAGAGCATGACGCTTTCTGCTCGGCGCGGTGACCGGAAAGTGGCCGTGAATAGATTGTTCCAGGTCGCGCTCGAGGGTTTGCCTAACGCGGCAGGCGGCGGACACATTCCCGCCGCAGGCGGCGGATGCCGCTTGAAGGACTTCCCCTTGTTCAAGAGTCGCGTGATTGAGTTGTTGAGATCGGGGTTTACGGGACTGTAGGAAAGGGCTTGCTGCGTTGCTCTTCCCCGGCAGTTTTGAGGCGTCGTTTATTCAATCGTTAGCAACGATACGACAAAACTGCCTAGGAACGGAACCCACCAAGACTCAAGACTGCAACGATGCGCTTGTATTCTCTACCGCCTAAATTATTTTAAAATCCCCTCAAACCAACTACGCCGTGAAAGACCTCGTCGACCACGAAACCTGGCAGCTCGTGCAGGATAGGTTCTCCGCGCTCATCGGATTACCGGTGGTGACCGTCGACATGCGCGGGCAGGTCGTGTTCAAATCGGGAGCGTTTCCGTTCTTTTGCGAGCTCGTGATGAAGAAGGGCGGGCAGTTCTGCACGCTCTGCCGGCAGGACTGGGCAGACAAGGCCGCAGGCGTGTATCAGGACTCCTGCCACGCAGGACTGTACGCGATGAGCGCGCCCATCATCATTGACGAACGCAAAGTGGGAGCCATCATTGTCGAGAGCGTCAAGGCAGACCAGCGCATGCAGGAAGCGGCCGTGAAGGCGTCGTCGCTCATCGGGCTCGGAAGCGACGAGCTTGTGGATGAGATTCCGCAAATACCGCAACAAGGCGCTGCCGAGCTCGCGACGATGCGGCACCTGCTCGAGCTGTTTGCCGCGACGCTGCCGCGCATTGCTTCTGAACGATTGAAGGACAAACGCGAACTGCAGCAGCTCAACGTGCTGTTCGATTTCCTCAACGAGCTGAGCGCGACGTTCGACGTCAACAAGATTCTCAACACGACCTTGAACTTCTCCATGAAGACGTTCGGACTGCAGGACTGCAGCATCCGCTACGGCGCGGACGAGACGCGCTTTTCCTATCTGGAGAACCGGAACGAGGCGTGCAAGGCATTGGAGAACGCGCTGTGGGCGCACATCAGCAACAGCAAGACACCGTTGTTCCTGGAAGACGTGCGGAACGACTTCCTGATGGGGCAGCTGCCGGGAGTGTCCAGCGTCGCGAATAGCGTGTTTGCGCTGCCCATCCTGTGGAACGGCGTTGCAAAAGGCATGCTCGTGCTCTACGGCAAACTCGACGAGGACTTGCGGCAATACGAGGACGTCGTGCGGGCGCTGACGCAACGGGTTGAAGCGGCGCTTGCCGCTGCGCGCAAGTACAAGGACGCCCAGGAGACCGCGATTACCGACAAATTGACGAACCTGTACAACAAGCACTATTTTGTCGAGACGTTCAAGAACGAAGTCGCGCGCGCGGCGAAGTTCAAGCGTCCCACCAGCCTGATCATCTTCGACATTGACAACTTCAAATCGTACAACGACACCTATGGACATCCGGAGGGGGATAAGTTATTGGCGCAGATGGGAAAAGTGCTGCGCGAAGCGGCGGGAACGATTGATACCTGCTGCCGGTATGGAGGAGAGGAATTCGTGGTGATTCTGCCTGAAACCAAGCCCGAGCACGCGCTCGCCGTGGGAGAGAAGATTCGCGCCGCCGTTGACGGAGCCAATTTCCCGAACCGCAAGACCACCATCAGCGTGGGCTCGGTGACGTGCATGAACTCCTCGGCGTCGCCTGACTTCATGCTGAAAGAAGCGGATAGAGCGTTGTACAAGTCAAAGCATTTGGGCAAGAACCGCGTGACCGGGTTCATCATCGTTGACAAAAACCTGGGAACGATTGATGCTTCCGAGGCGAGCGGGCAGAAAATCGTATGACTACTTGCTCGTCAGAATCTCAATAACATCTCTATCCTTCAATTCGTGGTCCCTGCCGATTTTTCTTCGCGCCTTGACATCCATGGCGGCCACGAAGTTCTTTGCCAAATCCGTGTGAATCTTTGCCGCGAAGCCGAGAGCCGTTGTCTTCGGGGGCAAGAGGAAGCAGTCCGGGAGCACGTTGCCGTCCTTGTCCGCGAGCTTGCTCATGCCGCCGGGGAAAATCGCCAGGTATTTGAGCAAGTCAAAGACTGCCGTGTTAAGGATTTTTTGCGCGCCGGTGCCGTCGTACTTCTTCAGCACGTGCGCGCGGATGTATTCCAACGCTTCCTTCTGCTTCGGATTGAGATTGCCCTTGATAGTGAAGTCCTTGTCGCCCGGCAAATACTCGATAAGTCCCGCCTTTGCGGCGGTTCTGAGCGTCAATTCCGCATCGGCGCTGACGGGGATGATGGGCATATCGGGGAATTCCTTCTTGATGCGCACGAGGTTCGCGTCCGCGGTCGGCAAGTCCATCTTGTTCGCCGCAATAATCATCGGTTTGCTCTTCTTTCTCACCGTCATCGCCAATTCCTTCAATTGCTCGTCTGTCCATTCGGTCGGGCGGTCGAGCGGGAGCTTGAGTTTCTTGAGAATCTCTTCAACAAGCCCTTCGGAGATGTTCAGGCCGGAGAGCTGCGTGGCGAGCGCCTTGACGACCTGTCCTTTTTCCTGCTGCAGGGAGCGCGAAGTCTTTTCCCAGCCCTTCTTGATGATGCCGAACACCCACATGTCGAGCTCGACTTCGAGGAAACGAATGTCATTCGCAGGGTCGTACGTGCCGGGCGTAATCGGCTCGCCTTTTTCGTTGGTAGAGCCCGCCATGTCCACGACGTGCACGAACGCGTCCGCCTGTCGCAAATCGTCGAGGAACGTGAGCCCCATGCCCTTGCCCAAGTGCGCGCCGGGCACGAGTCCGGCGACGTCCATCACTTCAACCGGAACAAAGCGCTGGTGGTTGATGCACGTGCCAAATCGAGGATTGCACTGCGTGTTGAATTCCTTGTCCACACAATCGATGCGGACAAATGCGAATGCCTTGTTCGGGTCAATCGTTGCGAACGGGTAGTTCGCGATGAGAATATCAGCTAAGGTGATTGATTTGAAGAACGTGCTTTTTCCCACGTTCGCCTTGCCGACAATTCCGATAAGCATAGACGGGATTTCAGACGTGGGCTATTTAAAGCTTCGGGGCGTAACCGCCTGAGTGCTGCCCAGGCAGTTTTGACGTTTCGTTGCAAACGATTGAATAAACGACGCCTCAAAACTGCCGGGGACGAGGTAACGACGGAGCCAGCATTCCGTATTTGTACGGAAACGCCTCAGAATGAACCAGTTTTCACGTCGCCCGCGCGCTTGTAGTTTGCGAAGATGACGCCTTTCGGAGTCGTCTTGGAGCTCTCCAATGTGAACGCCGCGGGAATGGTTCCTTCGGCAAACAGCTTCTTGCCCATGCCGAGCGTGACGGGATAGATTTTGAGCCACAGCTCGTCAACCAAGTCATGTTTCAAGAGTGTTTGAACGAAGTTTCCGCTGCCGTAGACGTGCAATGCGGGACCCTTTCCGGCTTTCAGTTTCTTGACATGAGCGACCGCGTCTTTTGCGAGTTGAATCGAGTTTTCCCACGCGAGCTTGAGCGGCGAACGCGAAGCGACATACTTTTTCGACTCATTGATGCCCGGCCACACGTCACTATGCGACGGCCAATATCCTGCAAAGATTTCATACGTTTTTCTGCCCAGGAGCAAGTCAAACGGCTGTTTCATTTGTTCGGACATCAGTTTGCCCGAAGCATCATCAGCATACGGAACCGTCCATCCGCCGTACTTGAAACCGCCGCTGGTATCTTCCTTCGGGCCGCCAGGTGCCTGCATCACGCCATCCAAGCTGATGAACATCAAAACAACCAGTTTTCGCATGATAACCATCGTGGTTGGGTACTTTTATAAAACTTCGTAAACGGATGTTCAGCCGACATAACTTTTAAAAAGCGCCCTCTGCGTCATTCACCCATGCTTACGGACAAAGAGGCAAAGGTCCAGCTGAAAGCGCTTGCAGCGAAAACTCCTGACAAATACTACGCCACCGGCGTGTTGAAGGAAGAGGGATTTGCGCGACGCCAGTGCACGAAGTGCCATCGCTGGTTTTGGACAACGACGCACTCGACTGTGTGTGGCGATCCTTCCTGTTCCGGCGGGTTCCGGTTCATCGGCAAGTCTCCTGCGAAGTTCCAACTCGACTACATCGAGACATGGCAGAAGTTTGCCAAGCTCTTCTCGAAATGGGGATACACTCCCATCAAGCGCTATCCGGTTGTCGCGCGTTGGAGACAAGACACGGATTTCGTTCAGGCTTCCATTTATGACTTCCAACCGTATGTCGTGACGGGCGAGGTTGCTCCTCCTGCGAACCCGCTCGTGGTTCCGCAATTCTGTCTGCGCTTTAACGATATTGACAATGTGGGAATTACGGGCGCGCACTACACGGGCTTTGTGATGATTGGACAGCACGCATTCATGCCGCCCGAGAAGTACGACCAGCCGAAATACTTCCGTGACATCCACAACTGGCTCAAACAAGGGCTGGGTTTGAAGAACGACGACATCACCTTCCACGAGGACGCGTGGGCCGGCGGCGGAAATAGCGGGCCGTCGATGGAATACTTCTCCGGCGGGCTCGAACTCGGAAACCAAGTCTACATGAGCTTCCAGAACACAAACGATGGCTTCAAGCCGTTGCCGTTGAAAGTGCTCGACATGGGCATGGGGCACGAGCGCAACGCGTGGTTCTCGCAAGGACGAAGCACGAGTTACGAAACGACCTTTCCTGAAGTCATCAAGCATTTGAGAAACGGCACCGGCGTCCAGGTTGATGAGGACTTGATGGGACGCTTCCTCCCCTATGCATCCTACTTGAACGTTGATGAAGTTGAGGATTTGAACAAGGCGTGGACGCGCGTTGCCGACGAGATTGGCGAGGACAAGGATGAGCTCAAGAAAACCGTGAGCGAGCAAGCCGCGCTGTACTCGGTTGCCGAACACACGCGCTCATTGCTTTTTGCGCTCGCGGATGGCGCGTTGCCGTCGAACGTCGGCGGCATGTACAACCTCCGCGTCATTCTCCGAAGAGCACTGCAATTCATCGACAAATACCAGTGGAACGTGCATCTTGCGAACGTCGCGGAATGGCACGCCGATTACCTGAAGCCGTTGTTCCCCGAACTGCACGAGCACCTTGCGGAAGTGCACAAGATTCTCGATGTCGAGAAGGCAAAGTATGACAGCACGAAGCAAAAGACCGCGCAGATGCTCGCGCGCGTGCTCGACAAGGAACTCACGACCGACCAGCTCGTGGAATTGTACGACACGCAAGGCATCAACCCGGACATGATTGCAGAGGAAGCCGCGAAAAAGGGCAAGAAAATCACGGTTCCCGATAACTTCTACGCAATCGTGGCGGAAAAGCATGACAAAAAAGAACAAGAGCACGCCACCGTGCGCGAGGAAAAGCTCGACTTGAGCGGCGTGGCCGATACGCAAGCCCGCTATTATGAAGATTGGAGGAAGGTTGAGTTCTCTGCACAAGTCATGAAGGTGATGGGCAACTTCGTCATTTTGAACGAAACGCACTTCTACCCAACAAGCGGCGGGCAACTGCATGACGTCGGAACGCTGAACAGCCACAAGGTCGTTGACGTCTTCAAGCAGGGCGGTGTGATTGTGCACGTGCTTGACACTCCCGCTGCGTTCAAGCCCGGCGAGAAAGTCACGGGCAAGATTGATTTCAATCGAAGACAGCAGCTTGCGCAGCACCACACGGCAACGCACATCATCAATGCAGCCGCTCGGCGCGTGCTCGGCAACCACATCAACCAGGCATCTGCGAAGAAAGACATTGACAAGGCACACATCGACATCACCCACTACCAATTGCTGACGCAGGAAGAGATGGACAAGATTGAGAAGGAAGCAAACCGCATCGTGCAGGAAGCGATTCCTTCCCAGTTGAAGTTCGTTCCTCGAACGGAAGCCGAGCAGAAGTACGGCATGGGCATCTACCAAGGAGGCGCCGTGCCCGGCAAAGTGTTGCGCATCGTTGAAATTCCCGAAATCGACGTCGAGGCGTGCGGCGGAACGCACTTGCACAACACGTCGGAAGCCGGCAAAATCAAGTTGTTGAAGGCGAGCAAGGTGCAAGATGGAGTCGTCCGCATCACGTTCGTGGCAGGCAAAGCTGCGGAACAGATTGAACACGCCCAGCACCAGAAAGTGGACGAGCTCGCGAAGTTCCTCGGCTGCCTGAAGACGCAGATTGCGCCTCGCGTGCAAGAGATTTTCGACAAGTGGAAAAAAGCCCGCAAGGCATTCTCGTCACAGAAACCGATGGAGCCGGACTGGTTCCGGTTTGTTTCCTCAGAGACGTTCAACGGCGACCAGATTGCGAAAGCTGCCGAGATTCTCCAGACGCAGCCCGAGAACATCGTCAAGACGATTCAGCGATTCTTGAACGACTTGATGCAGTGGAAGAAGAAATAAATTACTGGATGACGAAAAAGCGTCGTGCGTAAAAGTAATCCTTGTGATGTTCCGGCTCCGGTTCGCGCTGACGCAAAGAACGCTCGCAACGGGGGTCAGGACGTTTCTGGTACTCGCGGATAAATCGGTCCAGCTGCAATTCCAGACGCTGAGCATTGTTCAATTCACGTGTAGCCATACCGCCCGCGCACTGAAGGGACTATAAAAAGATTCTCACCACCAGAGTGCGATGATCAGCATGACCACCATCACCGCAGCCAGCGCGAGCTTCACGAACGTGCTCACCAATCTGCCGACGAACGCGGCCTTGCCAGCGCGCCAGGCCTTCTCAACATCATGATAATGAATGAGTTCGAATGCGAACGCTCCCAAGAATGCACCGAAGAAGATGCCCGCAATCGAGCCGATGATGGGAATGGGCAGTCCGACGGCTCCCCCGATGACTCCGCCGAGCACGGCTCCGAGCACGCCGATGGAGGATGTTCCTGACTGCTTGACCGCGATGCCGCTCGCGACGACATCAAAGAGTTCGCCCAGCAGCGCAATGCCAACCAGCGCGGCAACGGTCGCGATGCTGATGTCAAGCGACCACGTCACGAGGTCGTAGAACAGCGGCGCAACGGCAATGATGATGGTGCCGGGCAAACCAAAGAGAATGAGGATGAGTCCGAGAACCACGATGAGCGCGAGAACGATAAGACCGAGGAATTGAACTGCCATACGGTGTCGCGAGGAACGGCACTATAAAAAACAGTCGGACGCAAGTTATTTAAACGCTCTTCGGACGTTTGACGACGATGAAACTCGTTTCCCTGTTGAGCGGCGGCATTGACTCACCTGTTGCGTCCTATTTGATGCTCAAGCAAGGCGTCGAGCTCGTGTGCGTGCACTTCCATCACCAAACGCCCGACAAGCTCGGCGTGGAAAACAAAGTCGTGCAGCTCTGCCAGCAGCTTGCGACGTTTGCGAAGCACCCCATCAAGCTCTATTTGATTCCGTTCAAGGATGTTCAGTTCGCGCTCATCAAGGCGATTCCCGCGACGCACCGCATGGTCGTCTATCGACGCTTTATGCTCCGCATCGCGGAAAAGATTCTCGAGAAAGAAGGCGCGGAGGGCTTTGTTACGGGAGACAACCTCGGACAGGTCGCGTCGCAGACGCTCGACAACATCACGGTCATCTATCAAGCGACAAAACAGCGGATGTTGACGCCCTTGCTCGGCGCGGACAAGGTTGACACGGTGAAAGAGTCGAAAAAGATTGGAACGTATGACATTTCGATTCTTCCCTACGAGGACTGCTGCAGTTTCCTGATTGCGCAGCATCCGGTAACGCACGCGCGGCTCGCGGATGTCGAGAAAATGGAAGCAACAGTGCCGAATCCTGAGGAAATGATTACACACGCGGTTGAGAACGCGAAGATTATGGTTTTTCCTGGCGCTCGATAGAGACAAAGCCCGGCTCTGCCGCCGCGTGGGCACGGAACTGGCTGCACGCCCTCTTTCCTTCCCAGAAATACCAGCACTTGTCCTTGAACACTTGGTACGAATGGCAGTTCTTGCAGACCAGACTCATGTTCTCCCTCAGGTACGCGAAGATTTAAAAAGCTACCGTAAGAGCGGTGGAGTAAAGACGGAACGACAAGAGTCCCTGGGCAGCGTCCCGGCGCGAGCAAGCCGGGGGACGCCCCAGCCGGGGTGGCTTGCGAAGCCTGCCAGGGATACATCACACCCATGACAACGCATCCTCAAATGCTTACCGATGACCAAGTTGTCCAGGCAAAGGATGCGCTCGACAACTGCCAGCGCCCGTTCATCTTTTTCCACGACGACCCGGACGGATTGGCAAGCTTTTTGCTTTTCTACCGCTACAAGGGCGAAGGCCGCGGCTATCCCCTGAAGGCGTATCCTCGCTTGACGGCAGAACACGCCGCAAAGGTGCACGAGTACGGAGCCGACCGCGTGTTCATCCTCGACATCGCGATGGCAGACCAGGAATTCTTTGATGCGCTCAATGGAATTCCCTGCATGTGGATTGACCATCACGCACCGCAAGAACGCAGCAAAGTCACCTACTTCAACCCGCGATTGCGGAACAACCTCAACATCCCGACGCCATGCGGCTGCTATCAAATCGTGCAGCAGGACTTGTGGATTGCGACCGTTGGCTCGATTGGCGACTGGTACTTCCCGCCATTTGCCAAGGACTTCCACGCGCACTTCCCGGAGCTCTTGCCTGCGAACATCACAACCGTGGAGGAAGCATTGTTCAATTCTCCCTTGGCACCGCTCGTCAAGGTGTTCTCATTTGCCTTGAAAGGTCCGACCGGAGACGTCATGCAATCCGTGAAGACGCTCACGCGCATCGAAGGACCTTACGAGATTTTGCGGCAGGAATCCACGCGCGGCAAATTCCTCTGGAAGCGTTATGAGCACATCAACAAGGCGTATGACGCACTGAAGGCGCGCGCTGAGAAGGCGATTGTGAAGAACGATCCGTTGATTGTGTTCACCTATACTGATGATACGCTCTCGCTCACGAAGGACCTTGCGAACGAACTGCTCTACAAGTACAATGACAAAATCATCGTGCTTGGCCGCGAAAAGTCAGGTGAAGTGCGATGTTCGCTGCGCTCCGGTCCCAAGACCATTCTTCTTCCGCTCGTGCAACGCGCGCTCGTGGGCGTGCAGGGGTACGGTGGCGGACACGAGCACGCCGTCGGCTGCGGCATCAAGAAGGAAGATTTTCCTACGTTCTTGGAGAATTTGAGAAGGGAATTGAAAGCGTCGCAGGCGAAGTAGTCCGTTCTCAGGCAGGTTGGAGGCGTCGTCTTCATCTACTCGATTGACGCACGAACTACCAAACTTCCGGGGACGCGAGGCAACGACGGA
>DATILO010000052.1:0-4317 GCA_035476335.1 Binatia bacterium
CCGCAAGGCCGAGTAAATTTTTCTTTTTACTCTTTTTCTCTTATTTTTTATACCAAAACGACGGCTTGTGAGCAGTTTTTTCCGGTTCAAACCGGAAACCTTCCGGATTTTCTCCCGCAACGCATTTGAACGGCAACAAACTCATTCAGGGACATGAAGCCCTTGACGCTTGCGCTCATTGCCGTGTTCCTCGCGGTGCCCGTGCTTTCCTTGACCGTGCCGTTGATTCTTGAAATCAAGGACGTGTTCACGCTCACGGCGTCGCTGAGCAGCACCAAGCTCACTCCCCTTGCGGGCGCGGGGGCGAATCTGACGATCAATGCAACGACGTCGCAGCCCGCTTCACTGGTGGCGCTGTTCGGCAGCGACGTGATTGATTTGGAAGGCACCACGTCCTTTTCCACCACGCTTGCCCTGCCGTTCTCCTTGCAGCCCGGCAACTACACGATAACGCTGACCGCAAACAACGGAACCGATACTGCCAGCAAGAACCTCTCGTTCGAGTACTTACCGTTGGAAGCCGTATTATTGGACGTGCCCGCATTGACCTTGTCAGGGCTGGCTCCCGGAACGACGATTGACTTCCCCGGTGACAACGACCTTGCCACGGACCTGCCCACGCTCTGGAACGGCGGCAACGTTCCCATCAACATCGGCATCGCGGCAGACACGCCGGCAAACGGAACCGAGAAAGTGGCTCTTGCGAACGTCCAAGTGTCGCTGAACGGCACCTATCTGCCGTTGAAAACCTCCTATCAGAACATCACGCTGAACCTGCAACCGAACGAAACGGTGCCCTTGAACATCCGGGTAACGGTTCCCAACGCAAGTGCGGGAAACTACGTGGGCGCGTTCAAAGTGATTGTGCGCTAGAACTTACTTGCGGTTGCGGAAGGAAACAAGGCAGGACTGCTTGAT
This sequence comes from Binatia bacterium, assembly GCA_035476335.1. Lineage (GTDB taxonomy): Archaea > Nanobdellota > Nanobdellia > Woesearchaeales > ARS49 > DSQK01. Next base: position 919 of record DATILO010000052.1, read on the forward strand.
CCAGCACTGGCCGCATTGGTCAATCTGGTCATACTTCTTCCCAAAACAGGGGTCGTTGACCAGCTTCAGCATCTTCACTCCCATAATGAGAGTTGACTGCCCAGTCTATATAAAATATCGCTTTTTTAGGCACTCGTTTGGCTAGTTGAGCTGGAGTTCAATCGAGAACACGCTGGACTGGCCTTCACGCGCAAACGGGCTCTTGCCGGGATTGTAGCGCTGAGCTTTTGCGGCGAAATCTTCGGGAACCGGAAGCTGCGGTTCCGCATAGACCGTTGCCTGGCCCGTCATGGCGGGCTTGTAAAGCGCTTTTTCCTTTTGCTTCTTGAGCGCGTCCGTTGCCTTGATTTCTTCCTTTTTTTGGGGAAGTGCGTAGTCTTTCGGCAAATACTCCATCACGGCATTCGCGAGGTAGAACTTCTTTTTCGCAGGTATCTTCTTGAGGCGCGTGTCTTCGATGGCAAGATTCAGTTCCCGCGCAACATAAGCGCGTCGCTCCATGACAGAACGTGCAGTCACTTCATCTTTGACCTTGAGTTCGAGAACTTCCCCCGACATGACACGACGTCACGCCCGATGCTATTTAAGCTTTTATCTTGCCGACTGAGTAAATAAATTTAAAACAAGATGACCACAATCCCTGGTATATGCGAACCTTCATCATCCGCGCCAGAAAGTCCACCACGAACCCGTCGTTCGACGTGAATGATTTGCCGAACGCGGGCAACATGCAAATCGTTGCTGCGTGCATTCTCAATGCCTTGTGGGTGTCGAACAACGTCCGTTCCGACACCGAAATTCATGTGGTGCTTGAAGGACCTCCCACGCCTCCGAGAACCGTGACGTTCATCGGCAGCTCGATTCAGGATTTGCCGTTCGATGAGCGAGGCGTTGCGTGGATGGTGCAGAAGGCATTGCGGAAGGCGTTGAAGATGGGCAAGCACGAGAGCAAGGATGCAGGTCCGGGAGTGAAGGTCTCGGACACGAGTTTTGAGGAATTGGTAAAAAGACATGCCGAAACGAGCACGCTATTCTACCTGCACCCGAAAGGCAAAGACATTCGCGAGACCGAATTTCCGGAGAACGTGACGTTTGTGTTCGGCGACTACATCGGGATGCCGGGCAAGAGCGAGTCATTCCTCGACAATGCGGGCGCGGAGAAGATAACGCTCGGACCGGTGACGCTTTTTGCGTCGCAGTGCATAACGCTCGTCCACAACGAACTCGACCGTTAACGGATGCCCGTGTCGATGTTGATATCGAGCGTCGTGACTTGCCCTTCCGCGATGGTGACGGTTGCGGGAAGCGCGTTCTTGCGGAACGCCATTTGTTTCTCGAAATCAACGATGTAGGTTCCCGGCGCAAGGTCAAGCCGGTACGTGCCGTCGCCGTTCGCAACGATGTTCGTTATCTTGATGCCGTTGCGCGTCACGGCCAACGGCCAGGCGCGGTAGGTTTCGAGCGTGGGCTCGCACTTCGGGTCGGGAGGAACCGTTTCAACCGGGCACAAGGGCCCGATGGTGATTTTGCCTTCCAGAACGCCGGTTGCGGGCGGTTGTTCGAACCATTTGCAGCCGGCGAGCAGGAGCAGGCCGAGCATGAGGAGGTGAAGTTTCATACACGGTGTTTTCATTTAGTGGTATTTAGATGTGTCGAATCAGAAATCAACGAGCGTCTTCTGCTTCACGGTAGAATTAATCAGCTGCATGTGGTCTTGGTGGTACTTCATTCCTAACTGCATCTTGCTGTCGATGTAGTGGAGCGCTTCCGAGCGCGTCTTGAACGTCTTGGGCGTCTCCGTGAGCGCTTTCTTCGTGAGTTCGCGGCACACCCACACGCCCGTAGGAACGTAGCCGGGCGTGACTTCGCGGAAGACGAACGCTCCTGCCTGCTCGCCTTGCTGGCTCAAATGTTCCGAGACAATCTGTCGTTGCGCGTAGTAGCAGCCGCCCATTTCGGAGTACTGCTTCCTGCCAAAGTAGCTTTCGTAGTCGCTGAAGGAAAAGGTTTTTTGGTCCATCAGGTTGATGAACGCCTCGATGGCTTCATACTGCCATTGCGAGGGCGTGAGCATGACCGCGTAATAATTGTTCAAGCCGTTGCTTTCATAGACGCGATAGTCTTTGATGATGTCGTTCTGCCGCACGTCCTTCATGGAGTGCTTGCCGAGAATGTCGTCGGTTGCGGTGATGCTCCAACGAGTGGGAACTAATTTCCGATTCTTCGCAAGGCCGAACGCTCCGGTGGAGAGCGCTTTCTGGACGGGCGTGAACTCGAGTCCCTTGTTGACGAGTTCGAGAACCGCTTCGCCGGCCTTCAAGTCCGTGTCGTAATGCGCCTTTTGCATGTCCTTCTGCCACTTCGCGTTCTCGGTTTCCAGTTGCTTCAACGCGGCAGAGGGTCCGAAGGGCTGGTGGTCCTCGCTGAAGGAGACGCCGCGCGGTATTTTGTCAAACTCAGCGTGCGCAAGGAGTGAGTGTTTGGAGAGCGCGATTTCCTGCAATTGCTGGGCAAACCGGTTGCCGACGGCGTTGACGGGCACTGCTTTCATGCCGCGCAATAGCTGAAGCCGGAAGTTGATGATGGCGTCCCGGTCGTACGTGCCGAGCCAATGCTCAGGAGCGTCGTAGGAGAAGCTTTCGGGCTGTTGTGCCATCATGGGGCCGGCAAAGACTTTCGGATAGTTGGCTTGCCCGATGAAGACGGAGGGTGGGGAACTGCCTTCAAACGACGTTCCCTTGAGCGTGAGCGACTGCATCGGCCGCATCGCGGTCAATTTGTCCAGGAATGCGCGCTTGCCTAGCATCTTGCCTCCGTTGTTGGACTCGTGCGTAAATGAGTTGCTACGACCAACATCACCAGGCACCAACGACAAGAGCTCAACGACATGCACCTGGCACGTGCTTCCCCGGCAGTTTTGTTACGTCGCATGTTCCACCGGCTTCAAGTTGTGCACACTCACGCCAACCAAGCGAATCTTGCGTGGGTCTTTGAGGAATGAAAGAAGCATTTCGCGAGCTATGTTCTTGATGGCATCCGCCGTATCAACATAATCAATGAGGTTCTTCTGCTTCGTTTTCGTTTCGAAGTCCTCGTAGCGGACTTTCACGGTGACCGTCTTGAAGCGCAGTCCTTCCGTTTTCAATTGTTTCTCAACGGATTGAATCATGGATGCAAGCAAGTCCTCAATCTGTCGCGGGTCGCGCGTGTCGTGCTCAAACGTTCTCTGACGCCCGACGCTCTTCGCGGTCCAGAACTCCGTCAGTTTCGCGGAGCCGTGCCCGCGCGATTGCCAGAACAGGCTTTGCCCGAATGCGCCAAAGAACTGGAAGAGCTGTTCTTCCGAGAATGTGAGCACGTCGCTCACGGTTCTGATGCCGAGCTGGTTGAGAATCTGTT
>DATILO010000053.1:0-3005 GCA_035476335.1 Binatia bacterium
CAGCAACTTTTGCCTCCTTCGAGCCATCGTCAAGGATGAGCACGGTTTCGCCCTTCTTGACCTCGCCTGCCTTCTTCAACTCCATCTTGGCGCGGCGCTCCATGACTTCCAAGAAGCAGTTGGAGCAGAGTTCACCCAAGCCGGGGAGGTTGTGTTCCGCTGTTCCGTCGCACTTCTGGCAGGTCATAGGAATCACGTCGTTGAGGCCTTATAAATGGCTTTCCCAGGCAGTTTTGACGTTCGTGCGTTATCGACTTCTGAGAAAACGACGACTCAAACCTGCCTGAGAATGGTCAACGACGAGAGCTATCGCAAGAACGAGAGAAACCCGAGCGTACGCCCTTGCGGACGTACGCGCGGGAAAAAGAGGTGATAGTGATTGTTACTCCTCAACTGTAGTATAAGTACTATATAAACCTTTCGGTTTATGAGCACTCGCGAGTGGTACTACTTAGCGGGTCGTTTTCTTCGGCGCACGGCACGAGCGTAGATGAACCAGCCACCCACGACCACCCCGACACCGAATGCGAGCGTGATGTCTCGCAAGGATGAGAAGTCGATAAGCGTCCTTTTATGCTTTGTGAAGTAGATGTCTAGGTTGCTTAGCTCGCTGGCATACTCAGCAAAAAGCAGCGAGGAATACGGGTCTTCCTTCCGCAAGGCCCGGGCGTACTCATAATAGGCGTATCCGATGAGCGGGAAGGTCCCCTTGCCCTGCGCCCGGGCGAGACTTCTCCTCGTCACGTCGAGCTTGACCTGGATGATTTCCTGCACGCGGTCCTGTTCAACGCCCGTGAGCGAGAGCAGACTGTCCGCCTCGGACTTCGCCTTTGCCGCATCGTGGAGGCAGAGGACATAGGAGCCGTCTTTTGCGTATTCAAACGCACGGTCGATCGTCTTGCGGGTGGCCGCAAGCGTCTGCGGGAAGAGCGACTGGACGTAATCAAAGCGCTCTTCTGCTTCCCCAATCTTGCTGTAACAGGAGTTCTGGAGCGTTTCGGGGTCAACCGCATAGGCCTGGCCGCCCTTGCCAAAGAACCGTGCCCACGTTTCCGCGCTGGTCAATCGCTCTTCCGCATAGGAAAGGTCTTCGATGGCGGTGGCGTCGACGTTCTTCACCTTCGCAAGCCGCGGAAGCGCGTCCTGCGTTTCCGCAATGCGCTCCTTAACCAGCATATAGGTCTGGATGTCAGTCATCGTCGTGAGCTTTTGCGCCTCGGTCTGCTTGTCCAGGGCTGCCGCATTCTGCTGCGTCTTGGCAACCTCGGTCTTGAAGGTGTCCTTGTCCAGCATCTGGAGCTCGTCTTCTCGCAGGAGGATGTTTGCGCGGAAGCAATAGGATGCCGCTGAATAGTATTCGCCGCCTGCGAAGAACGCGTCGGCAGCCGTGGTGAGGTTGGTGACGGCCTCGTCGTCGCTGGGCGGATACTTGCTGCACAATTCGCGCGCGACGTCCTTCATCGTTTGGGAGTATTGTGCTTCGATGACGAACGGCGGATTGCTTGTTTGAATAGGTTTTCCGGTGAAGTACTCCATCGCCTCATCGAGCGTTGCGACTTCGATGACTTGAATGCCGAGCTCCTTGCCGAGCTTGATGAGGTCGACGGTGGTGTTGCCCTCTTTGAGGATGGCCGTGCCCTTGGGGATAAGGACTTGTTTGAGCCCGCCTTCTGCCGCTGCTTCAATCTTCTGCGGCAAACCTCCGACCGGGCCGATTAATCCGCCGGAATTGATGGTTCCCGTGATGCCGATGTTGGGATTGAGTATTCTGCCGTCCACCAGTGCGGTCGTGAGCACCGCTGCGGCCGCGCCTGCAGAAGGTCCTCCCACAATGCCCGGAGCTGCGCGAATCGTGTAGAAGAAATCCGTATCGGAACAATCCAAATCGAGTTCGGCGCACGACACTTGTTCCGCGAAGCGCATTGAAATCTGGGTTGCGATTTTCGTTAATGGAAACGTGTCAAGATAGACGTGCTCGCTGCCAGGGCGTGTTTCCAGGGCCAGGTCCGCGAGCGTGCCGTGGCTTTCCCCGTCGCCCTCTACGAGTGCGAGGAGCTTGATGGAACCCTCAGCCGCGAGAACCGAAGGTGCAAGCAGGAGAAGAACGAGCAACGCCCCCATGAATTTCATAGGGCTTTGTCGTCAGAAATGCTATATAAGCGTTATGATTTCAGTGCGTTCCCCGGTAGATTTGAGGCGTCGTTGAGTTCCTTGCTCTTCTTCCCCGGCAGCTTTGTAGCGTCGTATTCTCAAAAGTCGATGCACGAACGACAAAACTGCCTGGGAACGGCACTCACCAATACTCAAACGACGCGACACAGCTACGCGATCTCCTACCACTCCTCACTGGACAGCCCTCCATAACGTATTTCAATCCCGCGCAGGCCATCTCCTTTCCGTGCGCCAGACGACGCTTCTTGAATTCGGGCTTAAGATAACTACGGTGTACGTTCCCATCCGGAACTATCCGTACAAGACGCGTCACGGGCTTGCCGAACTTCAGCTGCGCAGACGGCTGGAAAAGCAGGGATGGCAAGTGTGGAGAGGTGATTTCATTCATTTGCTGTGGACCGATGCCTATCCCTCGGTGCGGCGCAAATACGACCCGCTCTCAAACTTGCTTTTGGAACGCTTCGGAGCAGAAATGCTGGACACGCTCGGCTACTTTTCGTACGTGCACCACGGCATCCCTGACTTTCTGTGCTACAACCCCATCACGCAGGAGTTCAAGTTCGTGGAATGCAAATTGGGACACGAGCAACTCAGCGCTCGGCAAGTGTTAACGATTCAGAAGTTGAGCAACGTTGGGTTTACGACGGAAGTGCACAAACTCGTGGAAGCGTGCACGAAAACGAGGAAAGCGGAAGTCAATATTGCGCTGAATGAGAAACGGGTGGTGGAGCGGGAGATGACGTTGAACGTTTGGAAGGAACGGAGCAGAAGGTAGTTTATTGAATCGCTACCTGAGCCGTTGCTACTGCCTTATTGACATCAGTTACGAGACT
>DATILO010000054.1:0-8347 GCA_035476335.1 Binatia bacterium
AGCTCGTGCAGGAAAAACGCATCAAAAAAGTGGAAACCCGATATACCGTCTGATGGACGAACTCAAACAACAAGTCGAAAGTCTGCTCTTCTCCGCAGGTAGGAAGCTCGACGTCCAGGAAATCGCCCGGCTCGTGAAAGAGCGCGACGTGAACAAGGTCATGGCCGTTCTCGAGCAATTGCGCGGCGAGTACGAAGCGCGCGGCGGCTCGCTCATGGTCGTTCAAGACGGCACCGCGTGGAAGCTGACGGTGCGCGAGGCCTATCTCGGCACCGTGCGCAAAATCGTCACGCAGACCGAACTGCCGAAGTCCGTGATGGAGACGCTCGCGGTCATCGCGTACAAAGCACCGGTCTTGCAGAGCATCATCATCAAGATCCGTACCAACAAGGCGTACGACCATCTTGCGCTTCTCGAGCATGACGGCTTCATCTCGCGCGTCAAGCATAGCCGCACGAAAATGATTCGTCTCTCGCCGAAATTCTTCGACTATTTCGACATTCCCGAAGCCCAGTTGAAGCAGAAGTTTGCGAACGTCGCTGCCTTGGAGAACGCCATCAAGGAAAAGGAAGGCGACATCGAGGCGCGCGAGAACGACCTTGCGCAGAAGCAGGCGGCCATGAAGCAGCAGGAAGAACAGCACAAGAAACACACCGAAGCCGAGCACCAGAAGCTCGACGCGGAACTCGCGAAGCTGCCCGAAATAGACTTGATTGACGAGGAAGGAGAAGCCCACGCGCTCAAGCCGTATCCCACCACACCCATTCCTCCTGAAGAGCCAAGACTTGGCCCGAAAATCGAGGTCATCAAGGAAGCCGGATTCGAAACGTACGGTGAAGAGGAAAAGCCCGAGCCCACTCCTGGAGAAGTTCCGATGCAGCCGATTGCTCCTGAGCCCGAGAAGCCCGCCATTCCGACGGTGATTACGGAGCCGGAAGCAGAAGATTTGATTTCCGAGGCGCGCGAGGAAGCCAGGAAGGAAGCCGAGGAAGAGCGCGCCGTTTCAGACATCGAGCACGTCGAACCCTCTGCCGAGGACGTGATGGAAAGCGACGCCGAAGACATCGCGACCGGCAAAAAACAGTCCCGCGAATTCAAGGGCAAGGGCGTGTTTTCCGAAGGCGTTCCCGCAAAGGTCGCGCGCAAGATTGACGACCGCGTGGAAGAAATCGTGCATGGCGAGTCCGCACACCTGCACACGGACGAAGACGCTGACGTGGAGAAGCACGCAGAGCATAAAGGCGGACGAACGAGCGACAAAACTGCCGGGGAAAATGAAGCCGGGGACGAGGAAGATGACGACTCCGACGAAACAGAAGGCGAGGAAGAATGATGTTTCTTTTGCGGTGCCCCCACTGCAAGAATGACATGAAATACGCGACCAACACGCAGACTCTTTCTGAAAAACGCAAGCACTGTGTTTACTGCCCCAAGAGCTTTGGGGTCAAGGAAAACGTGCTCAAAACGCTCTGAACCGTCGTTCCAAAAGTGCATTTTAATCCACTTTTAGACCTTATAAACGCATTTTACGAAGCAAAGACTTATAAACTCGCAGCGGTTTTTCTTGCCTAAAGAGCGGTGGGTTTCAGACCCTCTTTTTCGGTATACTTTCATGGCAAACGGCACCACACCCAGTCCCCAGAATCCGGGCGAGAGAATCGTCCCGCGCATCATCGAAGACGAGATGAAGACGTCGTATCTCGCCTATTCGATGAGCGTCATTGTCGGTCGCGCGCTGCCCGATGTGCGTGACGGCCTCAAGCCCGTGCACCGGCGTGTTCTCTATTCCATGCATGAACTCGGCTTGAACCACAACAAGCCGTTCCGCAAGTCCGCAAAAATCGTTGGCGAAGTGATGGGCAACTACCACCCGCACGGCGACTCCGCAATCTACGACACCATGGTGCGCATGGCGCAGGACTTCTCGTTACGCTATCCTTTTGTCAATGGCCAGGGCAACTTCGGTTCGGTCGACGGGGACAACCCTGCAGCGATGCGATACACCGAAGCGCGCATGACTTCCCTTGCGGAGGAAATGCTTGCCGACATCGAGAAGGAAACTGTCGCGATGGTTCCCAACTACGACGGCTCGCGCAAGGAGCCGAGCGTTTTGCCGGGAAAAGTCCCTAACTTGCTCATCAACGGCTCTGCAGGCATCGCCGTCGGCATGGCCACGAACATCCCGCCGCACAACCTCCGCGAAGTTTCTGACGCGATTATGCACCTCATCAAGCATCCGGAAGCTCCGGTCGAGGAGCTTTTACAGTTCGTTCAGGGTCCTGACTTCCCGACGGGCGGCAGCATCATCGGCTCGGGAGGCATCCGTGATGCGTACCGTACGGGCCGCGGCAAAATCACGATTCGCGCCAAGGCCAACCTCGAGGAAACCAAGACGCGCACCAAAGTCATCATCACCGAGATTCCCTACCAGGTCAACAAGTCCGAACTCGTTGAAGAAATCGCGAATCTCGTGCGCGACAAGAAAATCCAGGGCGTTTCTGATTTGCGCGACGAGTCCGATAGGGACGGCACGCGTATCGTCATCGAACTCAAGCAAGGCGCGAATTCCGACGTGTTGCTGAACCAGCTCTATGCGCACACGCGGCTTCAGACGACGTTCGGCATCATCCAACTCGCGCTCGTCAACAACGAGCCCAAGGTCCTCACGCTCAAGGAAATCATCGTCAACTTCATCGACCACCGCCGCGACATCGTGCGCAAGCGCACCGCATTCGACCTGAAAGAAGCCGAGCACAAGAGCCACGTCCTCGCCGGACTGATTATTGCACTCGATGACATCGATGCCGCAATCGCGCTCATCAAGGCCAGCAAGTCCACTGAAATCGCGACCAACGGCCTCATGAGCAAGTACAAGCTCACCGAAATCCAGGCAAAGGCCATCCTCGACATGAAGCTCCAGCGGCTCACGAGCCTGGAACAGCACAAGATTCGCGAAGAACAGCAGGAACTGCTCAAGCTCATCATCGACTTGAAGGACATCCTGTCCAAGGAATCACGCATCCTCCACCTCATCACGCAGGAACTTGAGGACTTGAAGAAGAAGTACGGCGACGACCGCCGCACCCAAATCATTGAAGGAGCAGCCGCTGACATCGAGGACGAAGCGCTCATCAAGCCCGAGGACATGGTCGTCACGGTCACGCACGCGGGCTACGTCAAGCGGCTTCCCGTCGACACGTACCGCGAGCAACGAAGAGGAGGCAAAGGAATCATCGCCACCGGCACGAAAGAAGAGGACTTTGTCGAGGACCTGTTCATCGCGAATACGCGCTCGAGCATCCTGTTCTTCACGAACAAGGGCAAGGTCCACTGGCTTAAGGTCTACCAGGTTCCTGAAGCGAGCAGAATCGCAAAAGGAACGGCCATCGTGAATGTGCTGCAGCTCGAGGAAACCGAGAAAGTCAGCACGTTCATCCCCGTCGCGGCATTTGACCCGCAGAAATTCCTCCTCTTTGTCACGAAGAACGGCACGGTCAAGAAGACCTCGCTCGAAGAATTCTCGAATCCGAGAAAAGGAGGCATCATCGCGCTCGGCATCGACCCCGGCGATGAGCTCATCAGCGTGCTCCTTACGGACGGCAAGCAGGACATTATCATCGCGACCGAGAGCGGCATGGCCATCCGGTTCAACGAAGCCGACGTGCGCGCCATGGGCAGAACGGCGTTTGGCGTCATCGGCATCAAGCTCCGAGAAGACCATGTCGTCGGTGCCGTGAATGCAGACGAAACGCGCACGCTCCTGAGCATCACCGAGAAGGGATACGGCAAGCGCACGCCCATCAATGACTACCGTCTCATCGGACGGGGCGGCGTCGGCGTCATCAACTTCAACGTTACGGATAAGACCGGCAAGGTCGTTGCCATCAAGAGCGTCGTTCCCGAGGACGGATTGATGCTCATCAGCAAGAACGGCATCATCATCCGCACGAAGGTCGGACAGGTTTCCGAAATCGGGAGAAACACGCAAGGCGTGCGCGTCATGCGCCTGGATGACGGCGACGAAGTGATGAGCGCCGCATTGATCGTGGACGACGGGAATGAGTAAGCTCACCATCCTCGCGCTTCCCGCCCCGGGCTTCGAGGACGTGTGCGCTGCCGAAGTCAAGGAGATTCTCCGCATTCCCGCAACTGCAGCGAAAGGCGTTGTTTCGTTCTCCGTGGCATCACTTCCCGAAGCGTGCGAATACATTTATCGGGCGCACACGCCAAGCCGCGTCGCGCTCGAACTCTTCAGCCTGCAAGCAAACGATGAACTCGCCGACGCGATTGCGCAGAAGCTCGACGAGAAAACGCTGCGCAGCTGGCTGCCCCAGGACGCGACCTTTGTTGTTCGTGCGCAGACCGAAGACCGGCAGGAACTTGAAGTGATGGTAGGTGAATCGTTGTTCACCTTGCTCGGCAACAAGGTGGACTTGAAGCAGCCGGACGTCACCTTCCTTATCATCGTCGAACACGGCACGGCGTATTTCTGCATCGACTTGTCTGGCCCGGATTTGGGACGGCGTGATTATCGCATCTTCCTCGGCGCAGAAGCGTTGAAAGGACACGTTGCCGCCTCGCTCGTGAAGCTCGCGGGCTACCAACCGAAGCAAACCTTCCTTGACATTTTCTGCCGCAACGGCATCATTCCTATCGAAGCGGCGTTGATGGCAACGAAGCGTTCACCGCACTTTTTCGGAAAAGAAAAGTTTGCGTTCCGCAAGCTTCCGGCACTGCGCGAGATGGAGTGGGAAGGATTGTTCTCCAAAATCGATGCGGAAGCCGATCCCGATGCGGGCGCGACCATCATCGCCATGGACCCGGGTTTCAACAACATCAGTGCGGCAAAGAAAAACGCGAAGATTGCCGGCATCGTGAAAACGATTACGTTTTCGAGAACGGATTTGCATTTCCTCGATGCCAAGTTCGGCAAGCACGCCATCAACACGCTCGTGACCTTGCCTCCGCAGCCGAGCGTCAACCTTTCGAAAGAGCGCGTGGACGCGATGCTCAAGGACGTGTTCTACCAGGCCGAATTCGTGATGAAGAAGGGCGGCACGCTCGCGCTCATCACGCGCACCGGTGTAGACGTGCTCAAGCCGTACGCCAAGGAGTACGGGTTTGCGCTCAAGAACGAGCGCAAGGTTTGGCAGGGAAGTGCTGAATTGACGGTTCTCGTGTTCCAAAATTAATACTTTTTATATTGAAATATATTCTTGAGTATCCAAATAACAACATTTAAAAGCCCAGAAACTACCGTATGACTGGGTTGGGTGTGTAGCCTGCCGTCGGCCTTCGGGCTGAGGAACGTCTACCCACCGCAACAGGCCGCTCGCGCAGGCGAGGTCCAGCAATGGACGGCAACGTCACAGAAACGACACGGCCTGCATCCGTTACGAGAATGAGGCAGCGAAGCCCGACGCGAGTCGGAGGAGATAACCTGCCGACGAGGATGCAGGATACGATGAAACGGACAGGACCGGCCGGTGCAAGGCATCATGCCGCAGAGTGGAATGCAGGTACAGTCCATCCCGCCCGTTCAAACCGGGCGCGCCGCGTGTTCAACCGGCGTTCGGGGACTGACAAAAGGTAGCGTACGCGCACCCAACCCACCTTTTACCTACCACCAGTAGTGGTACTGAAAGAACCTTTATATAGAATGCACCACTTCCCTCTCCTATGGCACAGCCACGCGTCCAAATGCCCACGAGCAGCGCCGGACTCACGCGCTACTTTGACGATTACAAGAGCAAAATCTCGTTCAAGCCCGGCCACGTCGTCGTTCTTGCGGTCGTGATTGCAATCGTTGTCATCCTGCTGAACGTGTACGGGCGCGCGCTGCTTGGCATTTAATGATACCCGGACTTAATCCTCGTGACATGCAAAAGGCGATGAAACGCCTCGGCATCCAGCAGGAAGAACTGGACGCCCACGAAGTCATCATCAAACTGCATGATAAGGACCTGGTCATCACGAATCCCCAGGTCGCGAAAGTCAACATGATGGGGCAGGAAACCTTCCAGATTTCCGGCGCCATCACCGAACGCTCACGGAGTTCCGAACCCGACATCAGCGCGGACGACGTCCAAGCCGTCATGGACCAGACCGGCGCCAGCCGCGACAAGGCGGCAGCAGCAGTGAAGAAACACCACGGAGACCTTGCCGCAGCCATCCTCGACCTGCAGCAGTAATTCCGCAATGCCCAACCACCTCCCCCACGCAGAGCAAAGACTCGGCGTCGCAAGCCATCTTCTCACCCGCACGTACCCGATGGTCAAGGATTCCCGCATTCTCCTCGCGGTCGCCAAGGAATTGCACACCGTCGCCACGAGCACGATGCTTGCGCTCCTGGAACACGAGAAGGCTGAGAAACGCATTCCCGCACTGGTCATGGACCCTGCGAGTCGCGTCGAACTGTTGTCTGACGCGATTGCCCACCATAAGCTCGACCCGAAATTCCAGGAAGCGGTGCAAAAACTCCACGAAATCGTCGTCGAGCACGAAAAGTCACCCATCGAGTTCGCCAAGCCCGACCGGTTCGTCATTTGCGACAAGGACTACAAGCTCACGACCGTCACGCACGATTTCCTCAAAACAACCCTGAGCACACTCCGCACGTTCATCACCGAAGTCCAAAAGGTCACCCATGCAAGAGTCCCTGTATAACGCACGAGCAGAACTCAAACGAGCAGACCATCTCATCAGCGTGAGTCTCAAGTACACGCGCACCGTCGACGTCATCAAGCACATCATCCAGCGCCTCATCAGCGCGAGCGAGTTCTGCATGGAAACACTCCTCAAGAAAGCGAAAGCGCAGAAGAAAATCGCGGAAGTGCCGACCTTGCCCCGTATTCGGCTCGAGGAAACCAAGCGGCTCTACGGCCACTTGCCCGAGATTATGGACTTCCTCTCACTCTATCTCTTGCTCAAGAAGGCCGACAAGGCGAAATTCGACCGCAGCCAGGAATTCCGAAGGCACGTGACGATGACCGCCCACTTGGACACGAACGACAAGATTGAAATAAACATTGACATTATCACGGATTACTTTGAGAAGGTGAAGGAGTTCCTGAACCTCGTTGAAAAGATGGTGAGCGAAACGGCTGAGCGCTGATGCAGAACGACCAACTCCGCATGAATCTCGCGAGCAAAGGATGGCAACCCCACCACATCGACCGCGCCATTTCGGTGTTGCAGTCATCCGCGAGCATCAAGAGCGACAGCGTGCGGCTCCTTGACTCCGTCATTTACTGGATTGCGCTCGCGCTCGCGGTATTGGGAAACTTTGTCCTGAGCATTGCGCTGATTCCCGTGTTGCTCGCGTTCTCCGACATCGCGTTGCTCATCAGCACGGCTATCGCTGCCATCCTGTTCGGCATGGTGCTCGACTTTGTCCTGCGAGAAATCGAGCAATTGCGCCACACGCACTTGATTATTCCCGAATTGTTCATTCCTGCCATCGCGCTCATCAACGTCTACATCATCACGAATTTGAGCAACAACGTCGCGCTCGCGCTCAACCTCTCCACGACGCACAATCCCTGGGTGGTGAGCATCATCTACATGATTTGCTTCGTCATCCCGCACTTCGTGCTCAAGTGGAGCCGGAGCAAGCCCGTGAGCGCAGCCGCACTGAAAGCTTTTTAAATCTCCTTCTTGCCCCTTCATTCCATGGCAGACCGCGCCGACTTTCCGGCAATCGCGAAGAAATGGCAGAAGCAATGGGCAGATGCCAAACTCTTTGACGTAAAGGAAGACGCGAAGAAGCCGAAATTCTATTGCTTGGAAATGTTCCCGTATCCGTCAGGCAAATTGCACATGGGGCACGTGAGGAACTACTCCATCGGCGATGCCTATGCGCGGTACAAGCGCATGCGCGGCTTCAACGTTTTGTACCCGATGGGTTTTGATGCGTTCGGGCTCCCTGCGGAGAACGCAGCCATCAAGAACAAGACGCATCCCGCGGCCTGGACGCACAAGACGATGAGCCAGATGAAGGAACAAATGCACCAGATGGGGTGGAGCTACGACTGGACGCGCGAAATCGCCACGTGCACGCCCGAATACTACCGCTGGAACCAGTGGATGTTCATCAAGATGTTCGAGAAAGGGCTCGCGTACCGCCAGAAATCACCCATCAACTGGTGTCCTTCATGCGGAACCGTGCTCGCGAACGAGCAAGTCATCGACGGCAAGTGCTGGCGGTGCCACAGCCAGATTGAGATTCGTGACTTGGAACAATGGTTCTTCAAAATTACCGATTACGCCGAAGAATTGCTGGACGACATTGATTCGTTGAAGTGGCCCGAGCGCGTCAAGGCCATGCAGCGCAACTGGATTGGCAAGA
>DATILO010000055.1:0-17244 GCA_035476335.1 Binatia bacterium
ATGGCGTCTTCTTCGCCTTTCATCTTCAGCGCTTTCATCTTTTTCGTAATCACAATCTTTTCAGAACACTTCTGGCAGTTGAAGACCAATGCCTTGACGCCATCGACTGACTTGCGCTTGAACGGAATCTGGATTTCGCCCGCATGCTTGCACTTCGGGCACGTGTAGGTGATGTTTGCGGTCAATTTCTCTTCGTACGCGACCTTTTCCTCGCGGTGGCCGCACTGCGGACAGACGTATTCCTTCGCGCGAATCTTGACCTTGCCGTTGTCCACGGGCTTGCCCATCAGGGCCTTGCCGCACTTCGGGCACTTTTCCTTGAACACCCAGCACATTGATTTGCCCGCACCATCGGCGCGGCGCGTGAAGTAGATGCATTCGTCCATCGATTCGGGCATCTTCAAAGGCATGGTGTTCCTGTTGCGGAAGGGGTTAAAATAGGTTTCGCCGGCGTAATGTTTAAAAAGAGCCAGCTGGTTTGTCGACGGTATGGGTATCTATACTGCGAGCGCACCGGACTTGTTGCTGCCGGCGCAGCTCAAGCCAGGAGTGTTTGGAGACCGCGCGTGCCGGCTGAATTACAGCCAGCTCCTGCGGTTCATCATCCACGAGAAAAACTTTCATGAGAACACGCCGCAGACCGCGGTGCGCGTCCTGCCTTCGGAATATGGTTTTCTCATCAAGGATGGGAATTATCGTGCTCTGGTGAAGCACATTCTCGGTTCAGAGACGGGGATTTATGTGCTTGACCCCTCGGACTACCGTTCCCTTCGCTTTCCGAAGACGGAGATGGAGCGGAAGAAATTGGAAGAAGACAAGGAGAAGCTCGATGAGGAAGCACGGCAGCGGTATGTTGGTGATTTGAAGTCGCTTTCTGCGCGCCGGGCAAAGTTTGCCAAGCAAGGCATTTGCACGATCAATGATTTGTTCGCGCCGGACGAGTTCAACACGTACTTGCGAGAACTCCAGCAATTGCCCAAGAAAATCGAGGAGTTCACCGAACAGTCTCCCAACAGCATGCTTCCGAAGCACCTCCAGAGCGGATTGGAAGTCCAAATTCCTGAGCAGGTGGAGCGAGCGCTTGATGCGGTCAAGGCATACGTCAAGCGGATCCATACGCGTTCCTATGCCCGGGTAGATGACGAGACCACGCGCGTCAAGCGTCTTTTGGGGAACGGATTGTGAGTTACGACGCAACCGCGCGCGGCTACAACGAACTGCACGGCGCCGAGCAGGATAGAAAGGCGCGCATCATTCTCGATTATCTCAAAAAACACGGCTTGATTGACGACTACACGCGCGTGTTGGATGTCGGCTGCGGAACGTGCCGTGCAACCGGGCTGTTTCCGGGCGACAAGACGGGCATCGACCCATCCAAAGAACTTCTGAAACAGTGTCGCGCTCCCGTGAAGCTCGTGCACGGCTCCGCTGAGAGTCTTCCGTTTCCTGACGGCTGGTTCGACCTTGTGATTTCGCTCACCGCAGTCCACAACTTCACCCACATCGAGCAGGGATTGAAGGAAATGAGGCGCGTGGGGAACAAGGTCTGGGTAATCACGCTCCTCAAGAAGTCTCCGAAATTTGCGAGCATGGAAGCGCTGCTCCGAAAGCTCTTTAAGGTCGAAACGGTTCTTGAGGACGAGACGGACGCGATATTTATTCTCCGCTAGATTACAGTTTGTACGTTACGCTGCCGCAGCTACCCATCTGGTCAGGCATCGTGGTCGTCGAGTGAAAGAATTTTCCTCGAATGACGGGCCGTTCGTATTTCTGAACGGGCTTGAAACGTGGCTTGTGCCAATAGGCGGGATTGTCTCTTGTTGTAATGCTTTCCAGAGCTGATTCGAGGAACGTAATGAAATTGGGCGCAACCGTGACGGCATCGTCTCGTTGTCGGGTATTGAGGACGACGATTTCGCCCTTGCCGGGAGCTTCTCGTTTGTACGAAATCAATTCGTTATCGAACACTCCGATGGGAACGACATAGAAGAAATCGCGTTCGCCATCATACGTGAACGTGTGCATTCGTAATGAGGAAATGCCAAGCAGGATGAGTTGTGGTTGGTGCGGTCCAAATTGAACGCGCCAGCCTCCTGTCCGTTTCAGGAAATGGCGGTAATCCGCAGGGAACTTGCCAAGAGCATTCTCGCGCTCTACAATAGCAGTCTCGGGAGCGTCTTCCTGCGTGAGCAGCGTGTTCAAGATAGTTGCGATATCCCCCATAGCTTCGACGTTGCGGGTGTTATCTTATAAGATTTTGTTTACTTGAGCGGATAGGTGCCGAAATGCTATTAAACGTGCGGTTTTTAAATCGCTTTATGGTGTCCGACCAAGCACAGTCCTCGTTAGTTACTTGCCGCGGCAGAACCGACGTTCTCGGGCGGCCTCAAGAGCGTCATGACATCGTTGCGACGAAACGCCACATTGCCGCGAGCGACGCTCCTCCGCTCTACGCAATCTTCATTCCTGCTCGCTTTGATTTCCCGCTCTCGCTCATCCGCTCCTCGGGCGTGTTCTGCGTCAACCGGCTTTCGGAAGAGCGCCACGGCGAAGTCGCGTTCTGCACTCGCCACGCGGGCGACCATCTCGACAAGTTCCAAGAAACAGGGCTCACGCTGGCGGAATGCGAGACGATTGACTGTCCAAGAATTGCGGAGGCCGTTGCCTATCTCGAGTGCGAACTCGTGGAAGAAAAGGCCGTGGGCGACCACGTGCTGTTCGTCGGCAAGGTCCTGCGCAGTGTTTCACCGCAATCTTAATAAAGCACAAGCAAGCAAAACGGGTTGAAAAGAGATGGACGCAGCAACCGCCGAGCGCATCAACAATCTTGCGAAGAACCTGAAGGACCTCCACCTCGCGGCATCGATGGAGGAAGCATTCTCCAAGGCGCGCGAAATCATTCTCGGAAACCAGGGCAGTGGCAAGCCCATCAGGGAATTGGTGGACAGCGAGCAGCGCATTGTCGAGACGGCGATGCAGGAAAGCGAAATCGTCAGCGAGGCAAAAACGCTCGAGCGCGACGTGAGCACGGTCAAGGAATCCAACACGAAGGACGAGCTCAACAACGCCGAGCTTGCGCAGGAAGCGTCGAAGGCGAGCGAGCAGCTCCAGAAGCATCAGAAGGAACTGGAAAAAATCCGTTCCGAAATCGAGGCAGCGAAGCGCGCGCTCGATGAAGCGAAGCAGGTCAAGGACCGCTTCGAGCGCCAGACGCCGGACATGACGCCGCCTGCTCAAAAGCCGCGTTCACAACTTTCTGAAGAAGACAAGAAGAAATCAGATCTTTCTCGCATTTTCAACTTTGGGAAGCGCTAGGGCGCAAATACTCGTTCGGGTGTTCAGCCACGCTGAGAAGTCCGCCTGCCGCTTGCGGCGTGTAGAGCAGGTTGCCGGGTTGGAGAACCGTTCGTTCGAGCAATTCCTTGGTGCGCCGGTCAATCAGCAATTCGTATCCTGACTTGCTCGACCACCTGCGCCTCCAGTAAAACAGTTTGTCCGCGTTCGCGAGAACGAAGTGTGCCGCGTCCTGAATGCAGCGTTCGTGCGCAGGAATGCCTTCGTGCGCCATCGTCACGTAGGATGCAATCAAGTCGGCGTTGGTGAACGACAATCCGTTGCGCTCATTTCCGGTCTTGCTCCGGAAGTCTGCGGGAATCTCCTGCGGTGTGAGCTGGACGTCGTTGAGGAAATTGGTGGCAAACGAATAGCCGTTGTCACGGCACCATTGCAATCCTTTTTCTGCGCTCCGCACTCGTTCCTCGATGGTGCCCGTTCCCGGAATTTTTTCCGCGCCTTCCGTTATTTGCTTGGCGGCATAGTCCAGGTGGCGGATGCGGTCAAATGCATGCTCGACAAAGTCTTTCGGATTGACGTACACATCATCTTCCGCCAGCTTCTGGTAGTTCGGAAGCCACGGAATGTCCAAGACTAAGCCGGTACGCACGACTTTCCGCACGGCACGGACCAAATCCAGCGGGTCAGTCATGCGCGAACATACCCCTTCATGAGCTCAGCGGCTTTCGCGAGCCGCGGCGCGTCTTCCTTGCGCAGCAGGCCGTAGGCAAGGTGTTCCTTCAGGTGCGGCAAATACGTGCGCTGGAAGTTGTTGAGGAATCCGCGCGCGTGCACCTTGCCTGCAATATCAAGCGTTCTTCCGATATCCATTTCCGGATGCTGTTCCTTGTAGTGTTCAATCGTGATGCACGGCTCCTGCAGCAACCGCACGGGTTCTTTCTGCATCTCGTAGGCCTTTGCGCAGGCGTCCTTGAAGACTTTTGCCTTCATCTCTTCGGGCAGTTTTCCGATGCTCTGCTGGAGAAGCCCCAATTGCGTGTACTCCTCGCTCGTCGTGTTGTCGCGCGCATAGCGGAGCTTCCGCTGCATCACGACCAGTCCCTCGAGTTGGTCCTTGAAATCATAGACGCACTCCATGCGGACTGCGATGTTGCGCAGCTTGTGCTTGTCTGCCCCTGCAATTGTGTCCATCCGTCCGAAAGTCCACCGGTTCAGGCAGCCCTTTGCAAGGCGGTAATCGGATTGATTGAGTACCTTGTTAAAAAGATAGTGCTGGTGCACGTGGTCGTGGTGCCACAAGGGCTTGTCGTGCTTCAGCGCAGGAAGCAGGTCATTGATGATGCTTGCGAGCGGCTCTTCGTACGCGGTGAGGAGTTCGCTGTTTCTCGCAATGCGGTAGTCTGCGTACGGAATTCCATCCAAGAGCCGTTTTGCCTCCGCAACGGTGAGCGACTGTTCATCCGCGACTTTCTTTTCAAGTTTTGCTGCCGTATCTTTGATGACGCCTGCGTGTTCCATGTGCCACAGGTCCTTCATCACGGGCATGTAGGCGTCCGAGGGGAACGTGCGGTTCTCGGCGATGAACGCAACGACAAGCTTCACGTCGCTGCGGCTCGTCTTGTAATACGGGTCCTTGAGATGCTGGACTGCCAGCCGGACGTCCTGCGGCAGTTGCTGTTTCGAAATCCATGCCAATTGGCTGCCGAGGTAGTCCGGGCTGGTCTCCTTGACGGGTCCGGAATGGTGGAGAAATGCGAATGGTTTGCCTTCGTCAAGCACGAGCCCTTCGAGGTCGTCCTGCACGGACTGGCGCTTCCTTGCGGCGCTCTTCTTGTCCTGTTCGAGAATGACGCCGGTGCCGAGGCCATAGCCCGCGAGGATTCTGCCGCAATCGTGGCCGATGAAGTGTTCGCGGTCTCCCGGGACATGCGCGCGGTAGCCGTCCGCGTGGCGTGTGCCGCACATCCAGCAGGACTGCATGACGTCCGTCTTGACGCGGTCCTCGATGCGAATGCTCCTCACGGCGTTCGGGAGGTTGTCGAACTCGCCGAGCCGGTAGAGGAACTCAAAGCGCTTTTTCGCCTTGCTGTTGTTGTTCGCCCAGGCAACCGTGATGTCGCGTCTGAGCCGGCGCGCGAGCGTTCCTTCGACGTTCCGCGGTGCCCATTTCCTGATTGCGTAGTAGAGTTGATTTGCCATGCCCGAATGGGCGTCAGCAAACTATATGAGAACGTGCGGTGATGTACTACACCACACTAGGGACGTTCATAGTTGCGGAACAGCCACGGCTTCCCGCGGCGGTCTTCCATGAATTTGTTGAACGCGGCCTCGCCGTAGTCGTACGGGTTGATGCCCGGATACGTCGTGCGCTGGAAATTGCGTTCGAGGATTCTTCCCGCGAAAAGCTCGGTGAGGTCCTCGTCAATCATCACTTTCTTGCCGAGCTTCCATGCGTATGCGGCAAACCGCTCGACTTCGTCCCAGAGGTAGAAGCCGCCCACGCGGAGTTCGCTCACCTGGTGGAAATTGCTCATGATGAAGCGCTCATCCGTCATGCCGCCCTGGATGCCGTTACGGTACGGAAGGACGTAGTCATGCTTATGGACGTCAATCTCCGTAGGCATGTGCTTGCCGTCTTTGAGGAAATAGATGATGGTGTACTTCTGCTTCCGATAGCGGAGATGAATGCAGTCATTAAACGCATCGTAGTGGAGCTTGCGGAACTTTTTCATCGTCTCCACCCGGCTCTGCTGGAGCAGCTGCTCGAGGTCCTCGGGCTTGGTGTTGATGAGCTTGATTTGGCGTTCTTGTCCTGACGGCGTGTTGCGCCACGTGCTGACGTTCTTCAGCAGTTCTTGCTCGAACTGTTCCAGCACGGGGTTGAGATAGATGAACGCCTTCTCCATACGGAGTGCCCTCCAGGGGCCTTTTATATGGTTTATGATGAGCACATCCATGGCGCAATGTTTATAAAGCGTCCCCTGTGCCAGTCGAGTAATGGGAGTGTAGCTCAACCTGGCTAGAGCATCTGGCTCTTAACCAGAGGGTTGGGGGTTCAAATCCCCTCACTCCCGTATTTTTTCTTCAAATAAACGACGCGTCAAAAGTGCGGCAAACGCATAAGGAGGCCAAGGCAGTTTTGACGTTGCGTCGTTGCAAAACACCCTTTCCTCGTCGAGCCAAAAGTGCGTTTAAATCAACTTATGGACGCTATAAACGTATTTTACGATGGAAAAGCTTATAAAGAATCCGCCATCTAATTACAAGAAAGTGGGTGAAGCGAAGCGCTTCTTTTTACCGACCAAAACGACCATGACAGACCAAACTGCCCAAACCGAAAGCTACGGCGCCAAGGACATCCAGGTTTTGGAAGGCATGGAGGCCGTGAGAAAGCGCCCCGGAATGTACATCGGTTCCACGGACGTCCGCGGACTCCACCACCTCGTGTACGAAGCCGTTGACAACGCGATTGACGAGGCGCTGGCGGGCTTTTGCACGAAAATCAAGGTTATTCTGCGTCCTGATAATTTCGTAACCATTGAGGACAACGGTCGCGGCATTCCCGTTGACCTGCACCCGAAGTTCAAGATTCCCGCCGTCACGGTTGTGATGACGATGCTCCACGCCGGAGGCAAGTTCGACAAGAACGTCTACAAGGTCTCCGGCGGACTGCACGGCGTCGGCATCACGGTCACGAACGCGCTTTCCGAGCGGTTGATTGTCCACGTCAAGCGCGACGGCCGAGTCTGGAGACAGGAATTCCGGCAGGGCAAGCCCGTTGCGGATTTGGAAGACCTCGGTCCTGCCCAAGGCACGGGAACGGCCATCACGTTCAAGCCCGACTTCACCGTCATGGAAAAGGGCGACTTTTCGTACGACACGCTGCTTTCGCGCCTGCGCGAACTCGCATTCCTCAACAAGGGCATCGACATCACGCTTCGCGATGAACGCGTCGATCCCGCAAAGGAACAGACCTTCAAGTTCGACGGCGGCATCGTTGAGTTCGTCGAGCACCTCGACAAGGTGAAGCCGAAGCTCTTCCACAAGGTATTCTACGTCGACAAGGAACTGAACGCGCACCGCGTCGAAGTCGCCTTGCAGTACACGACGGATTACAATGAAACCTTGTTCGCGTTCGCGAACAACATCAACACGCACGAGGGCGGTTCGCACTTGACCGGATTCAAATCTGCATTGACGCGCACCATCAACAACTATGCGGAAAAGCACAAGCTGCTCGAGGCAGACAAGCTCACGTCGGAAGACGTCCGCGAAGGTCTGACGGCAATCATCTCAGTCAAGGTCCCGAACCCACAGTTCGAGGGACAAACGAAAACGAAGCTCGGCAACAGCGAAGTCAAGGGACTGGTCGATTCCGTTGTCTCGGAAGCATTGATGACGTTCTTTGAAGAAAATCCATCGGCGGCAAAAGCTATCGTTTCGAAATGTTCCGAAGCAAGCCGCGCACGCGAAGCCGCAAGAAAAGCGCGCGAGCTCGTGCGCCGCAAAGGAGCGTTGGAATATTCGACGCTGCCGGGCAAGCTTGCCGACTGTGCGTCACGCGACCCGACACTCTCGGAACTGTTCCTGGTCGAAGGAGACTCCGCAGGCGGCAGTGCAAAGCAAGGCCGCAACCGGGAATTCCAGGCCATTCTGCCGTTGAAGGGAAAAATCCTGAACGTCGAAAAGGCGCGCTTGATCAAGGTGTTGCAGAACGACGAAATCGGCACGATGATTACGGCCATCGGCACGAGCATCGGTGACGAGTTTGATGTCACGAAACTGCGCTACCACAAAATCATCATCATGACGGACGCGGACGTCGACGGCAGCCACATCTCGTGCCTCCTGCTGACGTTCTTTTACCGCTACATGCAGCAGCTCATTGAGGCGGGCAAGATTTACCTCGCGACGCCGCCGTTGTACAAGCTGCAAAAAGGCAAGTCCGTGAAGTATGCGTACAACGACGCCGAAAAGGACGCGCTCGTGAAAGAAATGGGCGAGAACGTCGGAATCTCGCGATACAAGGGTCTGGGAGAAATGAATCCGCAGCAGTTGTGGGAAACCACGATGGACCCGACCATGCGAATCCTGAAGCAAGTCACGATTGAGGACGCCGTCCTCGCGGACCAGATGTTCACCGTCCTGATGGGCGACGAAGTCGAGCCGCGCAAGGACTTCATCCTGACGCACGCGAAGGAAGTTAAAGAGCTTGATGTTTAGTTTGTTTAAATAGTTTTTAGGCACTCTTCCCCACTTCTATAGTATACTATTCTCAGAATACAAATCCATATAAAACGTGTTTTGAGTGCCCCTAAAATGCTGCTGTGGGGTGGGATATATGGAACGGCTACTCGTCCAAACGCGCGCTTCTGACAAGGACCCGTCGCTTGACGACCAGAAAATCGAGGGAAAACCCTTCCGCGAGTATTTCAGGCAATTCGATATCAAGACGTTGAAGGACGGCGACCTGGTTGCGTCGTGCCACGGCAACACGGACTATTCTCTTCGCGCTGCGGAGCAAATGCAGAAGCTCGCTGATGAAGGCCATCGCGTCGTTTCAATTCAGACCGGAGGACTGTATTTTGCGCGCCCGAGCTTGGAAGCGGCAACGGCGCCCACGGTTCCTATAATTAGCGTTCCTCTCGGTGGTTTGGATGCCTTCCTCGCGGCCAACCTGCCTGCGGGCGTGGCTGCGATTGGCGGCGTGTCTGTTGGCAATTACGAGACTGCCGCTCGCGTCGCAGTGAACATCCTGACCAGAACCCATGCAGGTATCACGCAATGGGGCATGCAGTCAACGCGGCTGACGGACGCCATCAAGTTGTTGCGCCTGCCCGTCTACCAATCCATATCGCCTGTGAAGCAAGAATTTGCATTTGCAGTCGGAGTGCTCATCGGTGAAGTGCACCCGACGGATTTCGCCGCATTCGAAAAGTGTGCACCCCTCGGCGTGTACAGCACCGGAGTCGACCCGAACTACACGATGCGCGCGAGCAAGGATATGAAGCACAGCGTCTATGTGCGCGGTCCGGAAAACCTTGCGTATTTCGCGGCAAAAATTGTCGCGATGGAAAACGAGGACGTCGCGAACGCGTTGAAGGAAGCGAAGCTCGCGAAATCAAAGACGTACAAAGCACCCAACCTGACGCTTGAAGCGTTCGACTGACCATGACCAACTACTTGACGGAAACGGAAACGCGCAAGCTTGTCGAGAACTATATGGAAACGGAAGGAGCCATCAGTTCGACACAGGCCATCCTCGATTCAGGAGCCATTTCCCGACTGAAAGGCTATCGCGTCCGTCCGGGAAAAGTCTCGGACTCGATTTTCGGCGGAACGTTCGAGCACAAGGGCGTCACGTACGAAAACCCGCCGCTGAACGACCGCAACGGAAACCCGGTCCGCGTCATGGTGCGCACCGAACGAATCTCGACGCACGACATCACGCGCGGCAGCATCCCGTTCAAAGACCAGATTCTCGCGGAAAACCACAACTTCATGCGGAAACTGCTGCGCGGTGCTTTGGGCACGTCGCAGTACGACGTCCCGGGACTCCCGGACAACGCCGTGGTTATCGCTGCAGAAGACCTCAAGCAGCTCGGCGTGGAAAACGTCATGCGCGCGTACATGGCAAAGAGCACCACCTCAACTTCTTTGTACCAATGGTATGTTGCGCGCGGAAACCGCGGCAGGTTCGCAGGACATTTCGTTCCGGAAGGGCTCTTCACGAATGGCCCGTTGCCGTACATCATGGACACGCCCTCGACAAAGTCGGACAAGAACGATGAAACCGTCGACCCCGACTATCTCTTTGACTCGGGAGTCTGCACGCCGCAGCAGTTCCGACAAATCCGAAACGCAGGCATCTTCGCGTTCGGACAGGTATCGCAATACCTCGCCGCACGAGGCATCATTGCCGTTGATACCAAGACCGAGCACGGCATCAATCGCAAAGGCGAAATCGTTTCCCAGGACGAAATCTGGACCATGGACTCGAGCCGGTTCTGGCGGGCATCGGATTACGACAAGCAACTGGCGCTCTATCGCGCGGGAAAAGACGAAGACCTCCTGAAGCACATCAAGGACATCAATCCTGCCGCAAAGGAAAAGGACTATCTCGAAGGCGGCCGCATCGTCATCACGCCGTTGAGTCTCTCGAAGGAATTCGCACGCGGATTTTCCGAAGGAGACAAGGGCTACACCGCAGAGCAGCGTGTCATCATCGGCACGCGGTATATCATGGGCATTCAGGAATTGCTCGGCAAGTGCTTCGCGCCCGACATGCGCTCGCGCGACGAACGCGTCATCCGCGGACTCGAAACCGTCGTGAAGGAGCTGCTCTGATGCTCACTGAGCTTCTCGCGATTTCGCCGGTCGATGGCAGGTATCGCGATGACGTCAAGGAGCTCGTTCCCTACTCGTCAGAAAAGTCGCTCATCGAGCACCGCCTCGAGGTCGAAGTGGAATACCTGCTCGCGCTCGAGCGCTTCGGCATCACCCAGTTCACGGACGGAGAACGCCAAACGCTCGTTGACACTGTCAGGAATCTTTCGGATGCAGATGCCCAGATGATCAAGGACATCGAGACCAAGGGCGTCGAGGGCATCAACAAGGGCAAGAAGACCGACCACGACGTCAAGTCGCTGGAATTCTGGATGCGGAACAAGTTCAAGGGCGGCTCGCTCGAGAACAAGATGGAATATTTCCACATCTGCTTAACGTCGGAGGACGTCAACAACCTGTCCTATTCCATGATGCTGCAGAACGGCGTCCGCAAGTGCATCGTGCCCGCTCTCATCAAGCTCGAGGAGACGCTCCTCGGATTCGCGGAGAAGTATGCTGCGATGCCGATGCTCGGCCGCACCCATGGACAGCCCGCCATCCCGACGACTGTGGGCAAGGAGCTTGCGGTGTTCGCGTATCGCTTGTCAGGAGAGCTTGAGGATTTGGCGAAGACGCGCCTGAAAGGAAAGCTCAACGGCGCCATCGGGAACTACAGCGCGTTTGAAGCGACCTTCCCGGGCAAGGACTGGGTTCTGTTCGCGAAACGATTTGTGGAGTCCTTCGGCTTGGAGTTCGCGCCAGTCACGACGCAAATCGAGCCGCATGATTCCATGGCAAACCTGTTCGGCAAGATACGCCACATCAACACGATTCTCATTGGATTCGACCAGGACATGTGGCAGTACATCAGCGACGAATACATCGTGCAGAAGCGCGAGGAAGGAACCGTTGGCTCGTCGACGATGCCGCAGAAAATCAATCCCATCAAGTTCGAGAACAGCGAGGCGAATCTCGGCGTATCGAACGCGCTTCTCGGATACTTCGCGGACAAGCTCCCCATCTCGCGGTTCCAGAGAGATTTAAGCGACAGCGCGACCCAACGCTGGATGGGACCAGGATTGTCCGCTGCGCTGCTCGGGTACATCAACACGCGCCGCGGGTTCACGAAGTGCGAGCCGAACGAGCAGCATTTGCGTGCGGAACTGGATGCGCATTGGGAAGTGCTTGCCGAGCCCATTCAACAAATTCTCCGACGGGAAGGCGTCAATGACGCGTACAATGTCCTCAAGGAACTCACACAGGGCAAGGTCTGGAATCAGCAGTCTATTGCTGAATTTCTCGACAAGGCAAAGCTGAACGACAAGACACGGCACGAGATTGCTCAGCTCACGCCGTTCAATTATGTCGGCCGCGCGCCCGAACTTGCTCAAAACGCCGTGCAGCACGTCAAGGGCGTCCTGGAGCGCGTGAAAAATTACGTGGGGTACGATGGCTAAGCACATTATCAGGGAACCGGGACGCACCTACCAGGAGTTCAGCCTGCTCACAGGACTCACGAAGCGCGACTGCTCCATCACGACAGTCGGTCTCGAAACGAAACTGCACGACAACCTCGTGCTCAAGATTCCGCTCGTCGGAGCGGCGATGATGTCCGTCACGGGCTACGAGATGGCGCTCGCGCTCGGCAAGGAAGGCGGCATCGGCGTGCTTCCCGTGCGGCTTCCGGTGGATGTGCAGGCAGACATCGTGAAGCGCATCAAGAATTACGAGATGGCGTTCGTCCAGGAACCCGTGACGGTGCGTGAGAACGTGCTCATCGAGGAGGCGTTGCGCGAAATAAAGCGGCACGGCCACTCGAAGATTCCGGTCTGTGACATCACGCACAAGTTCGTCGGCATGTTCGACCAGCCGCACTATTGGAAAACGAGCGCAGGACCCGGCGACCTCGTCACGAAAGCAATGATTCCGCTCAAGGACGTGCCGTATGTCTGCAAGCCCGACATCACGGTTGATGAGGCCAAGCAGGCAATGGATGAGCGGAAGGAAAACTATCTGGTCGTGCTCAATCAGGATAACACGCTCGTGAAGTTGGCGTTCAAGAAGGACGAGGCGAAAATCAAGGTCGCTGCAGCGATTTCGACGCACGAGGGCTGGCAGCAGCGCGTCGAAGCCAATGCCGAGCAGGGCGTCGACCTCATCTCGATTGATACCTCTGACGCATTCAACGAATTCACCAGCGATGTCGTGAAGCACTACAAGGCAATGAAACTGTCTGCCCCGCTTTGCGCAGGCAACATCATCACGTACGAGGGAGCAATGTACTTGATGAGTTCGGGCGCGGACATCATCAAGGTAGGGATGAGTTCGGGCTCGATTTGCACGACGAAGCGTGAGAAGTCAGTCGGTCGCGCACCGATGACTGCGCTGATGGACGTCGACCGCGCGCGCAAGGACTTCCTCAAGACGACCGGGAAATACGTTCCCATCATCGCCGATGGCGGCATTACGTCCTCGGCGGACATGATTATCGCGCTTACCCTGGCGGATGCCGTGATGCTCGGCGGCTACCTCAACCAGTTCTATGAGGCAGCAGGCGAGAAATTCAACGAGCACGGCAAGGTCACCACCGACGAGAACGCGATGAAGGAAGTCGCGACGTGGGGCGAGGGCTCGGAACGCGCGCAGAACCTCGACCGGTACGGCCACTCGACGAGGAAGACGTTCTTTGCCGAAGGAGAGGAAGGGACCAAGCCCTATCTCGGACGCCTGAAGCCGCACCTCAAGCAGGACTTGCTCAAGATTCGCGCGGCGCTCGTGAACGCGGGCTGCTACACGCTTGCAGACCTTCGCAAGAATGCCGTGATTGAGCTCAACTCGCAGTTCTCGAATACGGTCATCGGTGACACGCACAATATGAGGGTGAAGAAATGACACACACGGCCGTCATCGGCATGCAGTGGGGCGACGAAGGCAAAGGGAAGATTGTGGACTACCTTGCGCAGCAGCATGATGTTGTCGTGCGGTACGCCGGCGGCGGCAACGCGGGCCACACGGTCGTCGTTAATGACGACAAGTTCGTGCTCCATCTCGTTCCGTGCGGCGCCGTGTACGGCAAAACGAATGTCATCGGCAACGGCGTCGTCGTGAACTTTGACCGTCTGGAAGAGGAAGTTTCCGACTTGAACCGACGCCGCCAGAACGCGTGCAGTCTGGAAAACTTCCGCATTTCCGAGCGCGCCCATGTCATCACTCCGTATCATCTGCTCCTCGATTTGGCTGAGGAAGTCGCGAAGAGCAAGCGCACCGGCGGCGCGGTCGGAACGACGATGCAGGGCATCGGTCCCGCGTACCAACTGAAAATGGGGCGCACCAGCATGCGCGTGGTCGACCTGATGGAAGACTCGCGCGAGGAGCTCGCGGAGCGGGTCAATCATCTTGCTGCGGACGTCACGGCGCGCGTCGAGGCGCTGGGCATCTCCCCCATAACGGTCCTGCAGGCAATGACTGCAAATGAGCGCGCGCAGAAGATGACGCGCGGATTCCAGCCGTATTTCAGCCAGGAAAACTATGTGAACCAGGAACAGGTGCTCGACTCACTCTTGAAGCACCAGAATAGTTTCCGTCCATTTGTCAGCGACATTTCGTATTTCCTCACCGAACAATCCCGTCAGGGCAAGCGCATTCTCTTCGAAGGCGCGCAGGGCACGCTCTTGGACATCGACCATGGAACGTATCCGCACGTCACTTCCTCGAACACGACGCTCGGCGGTGTTGACACGGGAACCGGCACCTGCCTGCCCAAGGAACACCGATTGGGCATTTTGAAGGCGTACACGACGCGCGTCGGCAACGGCGAGTTCCCCACGGAAGACAAGGACGCGTTTGGCAAGTGCCTGCAGGACCGCGGCTGCGAGTACGGCGCAACCACGGGCAGACCGCGACGCTGCGGTGCATTGGACTTGGTCATTGCCGGGTACGCAACGCGCGTGAACGGCATCAACGAGCTGGCGGTCACGAAGCTCGACGTGCTCGACGAAGAAAAAGAAATCCCGGTGTGCATCGGGTATGAAATGGACGATCACAAAACCACCATCTTCCCGGCGAGCGAGCGCATGCTGAAACGGGCGACGCCCATCTACACGATGCTTCCGGGCTGGCAGGAAAACACCTCGCACACGCGCCGCTTTGACGACTTGCCGCCGACCGCGCAGTATTTCATCAAGTTCATCGAAAACAATCTCCACGTTCCCGTCAAGTACGTCTCCATCGGAGAAAAGCGCGACCAGGTGATTGTGCGATGAGCGTGTTCAAGGGGCGTGACATCGTCTCGATAGACCAGCTCACGACGGATGAGCTGCTCTACTTCGTGAACAAGGCAAAGGAGTTCAAGGCACGCGCGCCCGGCCCGATTGCCGATGGCAATAGCATGGCGTATGCGTTCTTTGAATCGAGCACGCGCACCCGCATCAGCTTCCTGAAAGCCGCCGCCGATATCGGCATGGGCCGGTTCGGGTTCGGCAGCGCCGAGAGTACGTCCGTGAGCAAGAATGAATCCGTGCACCACACGCTCAAGATGCTCGAGGGCTATCGCGCGAACGCGCTCGTCATCCGCCACAAGCTGGAAGGAGCCGCGCAGTATGCCGCGGACAAGCTTGACATTCCCGTCATCAACGCCGGGGACGGTCGACACGAGCATCCTACCCAGACGCTCATCGATTTGCTCTCCATCGAGGAAACGCAGGGCCGGCTCAGCGATTTGAAGATTGGGCTGGTCGGCGACCTGAAATACGGTCGCACGGTGCACTCGCTCATCAAGGCGATGCGCAAGTTCCCGAACAACACGTTTCAGCTCGTGCATCCGCCGCAACTGGAGCTGCCGGGAGAGTATTGGAAGGGGCACGATGACCTCATTGCGAGCCTGGACCTTGAGCGCGCCCTCCGGAGCTGCGATGTCCTGTACATGACGCGCATCCAGCTGGAGCGCATCGATGACCCGCGCGAACGGAGTGACGTGCTCGGGCACATCCAGCTCAAGCCCGAAATGTGCAAGAGCGCGAAGAAGAATCTCAAAGTGCTCCATCCGCTTCCTATCGATGCAGCGCATCCGGAAATCGTGAAGACGTTTGACCGTGAATGCCCGCAGCACGCGTACTATTTCCAGCAGGCGGCAAATGGCTTGCCGGTGCGCCAGGTCTTGCTTGCAGCAGTTACGGGTTCGATTGGGAATGATTTCCGCGGCAAGCCCTACCAGCAGCCGCTCTTCACCGACACGAACGCGCTGGTCTCTTTGCCGTTCAGCGCCAAGAAGCGGGAGTACGATTCGAAGGACTACACCATCAAGCCCGTTCATACGGGCACGGTCATCGACCACATCCCCGACCAGCTGAGCTGGACGCTTGCGCACCAACTCGGGTTGGACAGCAAGGACCGCTTCGCGCGCGGAAGAACCGCCCACGCCACGGGACTGTCATCCAAGACGCTGAAGACCAAGGACGTCTTGATGATTTATGGCTACGAGCTGAGCGAAGCAGACAGCCGCATCGTCGCCATGGTTGCTCCTGGCGTCACCATCAACACCATCCGCAACGGCGAGGTGGTCGCAAAATACAAAACGCAGCTGCCGGACAAAATCCAAGGCATTCTCGAATGCGTGAATGAGCGCTGCGTCTCGAACGACGCGCGCGAGGACGCTCCGAGCGTCTTCTACGTCACGCAGCGCGAGCCGACAGCAGAACTGAGCTGCCATTACTGTGACACCGTGCACGGGATGGCGCAAGGAAACCTCAAGACGGTGCTCCGATGAACAAGATTCCGGTACTGGATGCGGGCGCGCAGCTGTATGCGGCCATCTGCCGCGTCTGTGACGAAATCGGCGTCGAGCCCGTGCCGATGCCGGTCAATGTCGCGCCGGATAAGCTCAAGGACTATTCTTCGTTCATCATCAGCGGCGGAGGCGCGAGCGTCTACGAGAACAACTCGCCCTCGCTCCACCCGCGCACCGCGGAACTGATGCGCGAAGGCAAATGGAACGTTCTCGGAATTTGTTATGGCATGCAGCTGCTCACGCATCTCTCGGGAGGGAAGGTCACGCCGCTTTCGGTGAAGGAGTACGGCAAGACCATCATCACGCAGACAAACGATTCTCCGCTCTTTTTCGGTTTGCCGCGCGTCCAGCGCGTGCTCATGAGCCACGGCGACAGCATTTCTGAACTCGCAAACGGGTTTGAAGCCACGGCAAAATCCGATTCCGGGCTCATTGCCGCGATGGAAGACCGGAAACGCGGGCTCTACGGCGTCCAGTTCCATCCCGAAGCCATTCCCATCAGCACGTACGGCAAGCAGATTCTTGCGAATTTCCTCACGCGCGTCGCGCACTACGAGCCGCGGGAATCCTGCACGATTGACCAGCTCATCGAGCAGCAGAGGGAGTACATTCGTGCTACGGTGAAACCCGGCCAAAAGGTGTTTTGCGGGCTCTCAGGAGGTGTGGACTCGACGGTGGCCGCGAAAATAACCGAGGAAATCATCGGTCCCGGCCGGTGCGTCGGATTCATCATGGACACGGGCGGCATGCGGAAGCGTGAAGTGTTGTGGGTGCACGACCGGTTGAGCAAGTACCTCAAGATGCGTATTGAAGTGCTGAATGAGGAGGAAGCGTTCCTC